>CANBTZ010000086.1 GCA_947372495.1 Comamonadaceae bacterium
AACGTGATCAGGTAGCCGACCACCGCGATCATGACGGTCGGAAAAGCGATCTTCACAAAGGCCTTGCGGTCGATTTCGTCGCCGCCGGACTTGAGGATGACCGCAGCCAGCGCGGTGCAGACCACCACCGCCAGTGCCAACTGCACCGACAGTGGCGCCAGCGCGTCGTGCATTACGATGCCGATCAGCAGTTGGATGGTGAAGCTCGGAAAAACCGTGCCCTCGGCCACTTTGCTGCAGGCCCAACCAAAACCCAAGAACAAACTCAGGCACCACAGGGTGGAGGCGATGGCCGTTTCGGTGCCGCCCAGCTGGGCGATGCGCTGCAAGAGCCAAGGCGCGGCCGCATTGAGCAAGGCCGCAACGGCGAACAAGGCGGCGATTTTGAGGTAGTTCATGTGAGGCTTTGGGGTCTGACTCAAGCGGGTTCAGGCCGTCTGGTCGATGTCAAACACCTGCTTGAGGTACGCGAGGTATTTTTCATCGTCACACATGCCTTTGCCCGGCGTGTCTGACAACTTGGCGACGGGCTGCCCATTGCAGCGGGTCATCTTGATGACGATTTGCAGCGGCTCGTAGCCCAGGTCGTTGGTCAGGTTGGTGCCCACACCAAAGGCCAGCTGGCAGCGGCCCCGGAACTGCTGGTACAGCTCGATGGTGCGCGGCACCGTCAGGCTGTCACTGAAGATCAGGGTCTTGGTTTTGGGGTCGACCCGGTTGCGGCTGTAGTGTTCGATCATGCGCTCGCCCCAAATGAACGGGTCGCCACTGTCGTGGCGCGCCCCATCAAACAGCTTGCAAAAATACAGGTCAAAGTCGCGCAAGAAGGCGTTGAGCCCATACACATCGCTCAGCGCAATGCCCAGGTCACCCCGGTACTCGCGAGCCCATGACTCGAAGGCGAACACCTGGCTGTCGCGCAGACGCGGGCCCAGCGCCTGGCAGGCCTGCAGGTATTCGTGCGCCATGGTGCCCAGCGGCGTGAGGCCCAGCAAATAGGCAAAGTACACGTTGCTGGTGCCCGCGAACTGGCCCGAGGGGCCTGTGCCCAGGCGGGCAGACAGCACACGCAGCACCTCTTCGTGCCAGGCCCGCGAGAAGCGGCGACGTGTGCCGTAGTCAGCGATCTTGAGGGCCGACAGGCCCTCGGCGTGCAGCTGCTCGATCTTGGTGTCCAAACGGCGGCGTCCCTCCATGAGGCCCGGCACCTTTTGGGTGTTGCGGAAGTACACCTCGTTGACGATGGCCAACACCGGGATCTCGAAGGGGATGGTGTGCAGCCAGGGGCCCTGGATCGTGATGTCGATCTCGCCACTGGGCAGCGCGGTGACCTGAATGTACTTTTCGTTGAGCTTGAACAGGCCCAGGAAGTCCACAAAGTCGCTCTTGATGAAACGCAGCGAAGCCAAATAATCGAGCTCAGCCTCCTTGAAAGTCAGGCTGCACAGCGAGCGGATTTCCTGGCGGATTTCGTTGACAAACGGGGCCAGTGGCACGCCCGGGTTGCGGCACTTGAATTTGTATTCGACCTGCGCACCCGGAAACTGGTGCAGCACCACTTGCATCATGGTGAATTTGTAGAGGTCGGTGTCCAGCAGGCTGGTGATGATCATGTCGTGTCTCGGTGGCGGCCTGGGGCCGCTTTTTTCGTCTGTCTCAGTGTAAGGGATGGCTCAGCCTGCCCCTTGTCCACTCGGGGGCCCATCCATGTGCCCACTGGTGAGCTGCAGCACGCGGTGCGCATGCCCGGCCAGGATGCGGTTTTGCTCGGCCACCAGCATGGTCACGCCCTCGCCCGCCAGCGCCAGCAAGGCGTCGCGCATGGCCTGCACCAGCACGGGGGCGATGCCCTCGCAGGGCTCGTCCAGCAGCAACAGGCGCGGGCTGGTCATCAGGGTGCGGGCCAGCGCCAGCATTTGCTGCTCGCCGCCGCTCATCTGGCTGGCGGGTCGGTCCAGCATGGCTTGCAGGCTCGGAAACAAGGCCAACACTTTGGCGAACTGGTCCGAGGCACTGCCCTGCTCACCCGCTCGGGCGGCGATCCAGAGGTTCTCGCGCACCGTGAGGCCTGTGAACAGGCGACGGTCTTCGGCCACAAAACCCAGGCCCGCACGGGCACGGCGGTGGGCTGGCCAGCCGCGCAGCGCTTGACCGTCCCAGACGATCTGCCCTTCCACGCGGGGGCCGATGCCGATGAGCGCCTGCAACAGCGTGGATTTGCCCGCGCCGTTGAGCCCCTGCAGCACCACCAGCTCGCCGAGGTTCACCGTGAAGCCCACGTCAAACAGCGCCTGCGCGGGGCCGTACCAAGCGTTCAGGCCGCAAACAGCAAGCATGCCCGTGCCCTCCATTGAAAGTGAAGCCACAAGCCCGTCCGAACGATGCCGGTTGATGGCTTCATGGCTTGGGTGGACGCAAAGTGCGGCTGAGCAAGATGACCGGGATCAAGCCCACCAGCACCAGTGCCAGCGAAGGCAAAGCCGCTTCGCCCAGGCGTTCGTCTCGCGCCAACTGGTAGGCCACCACCGCCAGGGTGTCGCTGTTGAAAGGACGCAGCACCATGGTTGCAGGCAGCTCCTTCATCACGTCCACAAACACCAGCAGCATGGCCGCCACCGTGGTGCGCCGCAACAAGGGGGCATGCACACGGCGCAACAGATCCCAGCCGGTCACACCCAGCATGCGGGCCGAATCGTCCAGAGTGGCGGGGATGCGGGCGTAGCCGCTTTGCACGGACTGCAAGGCCACCGCACAAAAGCGCACCAGGTAGGCCCACACCAAGCCGAGCGCTGTGGCCGTGACCCAAGCCCCGGCTTGTGAGCCTGGCCACGTCTGCTGAATCCAGCCCACAGGCAACAACAGGCCCACCACCACCACCGCACCAGGAATGGCATAGCCCAAACCCACCAGCTGGGTGGCCGTGCGGTTCAGGGCATGGGGCCGGGTGCGCACACTGAAGGCCAGCGCCAGCGCGACCCCCACGGCCAGCACCGCGGTGATGGCGCCCAAACGCAAACTGGTGAAAGCCCACTGTGCAAAACGGGCCAAGGGCAGCTGTGTGGTTTCAGCCCACATGGCGTGGCACAGGATGAGCACAGGCAGCACAAAGCCCAGCAGCACAGGCAGCGCACACAGACCCCAAGCCAACACCCGCGCCACCCCCGTCAGCCGCACAGCTTGCGACTCTGCCGAGCCCTGCCGCGAACCGCGAGCTTGGTTGAAACGCAAGCGCTTTTGCGCCCGCTGCTCCAGCTGGAGCAAGAGAACCACCACGGCCAGCAGCACCGTGGCCAGTTGGGCGGCGGCGATGCGGTTGTCCATCGAGAGCCAGGCTTTGTAAATACCGGCCGTGAAGGTCTGGATGCCAAAGTAACTGGACACCCCAAAGTCGGCCAGCGTCTCCATCAGGGCCAGTGCCACCCCCGCAGCCACGGCCGGACGCGCCAAGGGCAGTGCGATCTCGCGAATCCGGCGACTCAGCGGCGCGCCCAGCAGTCGCGCTGCCTCCATCAAGCCGCCAGCGCGCTCCACCAAGGCGGTGCGGGCCAGCAAATACACATAGGGGTAAAGCGAGAGGGTGAAGACCAGCGCCGCGCCCCAGACACTGCGCACGTCTGGCCAAAGACGGCCTTGAAGGCCCAGCAGATCGCGCAGCGCCACCTGCAAGGGGCCACTGAACTGAAGAAAGTCGGTGTAGGCATAAGCCACCACATAAGCGGGCATGGCCAGCGGCAACAGCAGCAGCCACTCAAAAGCGCTCCGCCCCGGGAAATCAAACAGGGTCACCAATGCGGCGGTGCACAGGCCCAGCGTCGTCACACCCACCGCCACCATCAGGCACAGTCCCAAGGAGGTGAGCGCGTAGTCGGGCAATACGGTGCGAGCCATCTCTTGCAGGATCTGGGCGCTGTCACCCCCCCACTGCAACCACGAACCGAGCACAGCCAGCACGGGCAGCACCAGAAGCAAGGCCAGCAGGGCAAAGAGCAAAGAGGGGATGCCCGGAAAGCCACGGGCCAGAGTGCGGGACATAGAGCAGGCTATTGTAGAAGCCACCCCGTGCGCCAGCAGCAAGCTGCCTACAATTGGGGCCATGTTCCTCGCTCTGAGCCACCTCGACATCCAGTACCCGGGTCGCCACACCCCTGCGGTGCAAGGCATTCATCTGGGGCTGGCCAAGGGCGAGATTGGGGTGTTGATCGGGCCCTCTGGTTGCGGCAAGACCACCTTGCTGCGGGCCGTGGCGGGGCTGGAGCCGGTCTCGGGCGGCAAGATCTTGCTGTCTGGCCGTGTGGTCAGTGCCCCGGGCCAGACCGAGCCGGCCGAGCGCCGCCGCATTGGCATGGTGTTCCAGGATTACGCGCTGTTCCCACACATGGATGTGGGCAGCAATGTGGGTTTTGGCCTGAACCACTTGCCTCGCGCAGAGCGCCAGCAGCGCGTGACCGAGGTGCTGGACTTGGTGGGCCTGACGGGCGCCGAAAAACATGTCCCGCATGAGCTCTCGGGTGGACAACAACAACGCGTGGCCCTGGCCCGCGCTTTGGCCCCCCGCCCCGACCTTTTGCTGCTGGACGAGCCTTTTTCCAACCTCGATGTGGACCTGCGCGAGCGGCTCGCGCATGAGGTGCGCAACATCCTGAAAGCGGCCAACGCCACCGCGCTGCTCGTCACACACGACCAACTCGAAGCCTTTGCCATTGGCGACGTCATCGGGGTGATGCACCAAGGCCAATTGCAGCAGTGGGACGACGCCTACAGCCTGTACCACCGTCCGGCCACGCGTTTTGTGGCCGACTTCATCGGGCATGGCGTGTTTGCCCCGGCCACGCTGCGCGATGTGGGCGGGCAGATCGTGGTGCAGACCCCCGTGGGCGACTTGAGCGATGTGGCCGAGTGCCCCTTGCCCAACGCCTTTGAAGGGGGACAGTGCGATGTGCTGCTGCGCGCCGACGACATCGTGCACGACGACGATGCCCCGGTCAAAGCCGAGATCATCCGCAAGTCATTTCGGGGTTCGGAGTTCCTCTACACCCTGCGCCTGGCCACAGGCGAGCGGCTGATGGCCCATGTGCCCAGCCACCACGACCACAAGCTGGGCGAGTGGATCGGCATCCGCGCCGAGGTGGACCATGTGGTGACCTTCAAGCGGGACAGCCCCAACTGATGTCTGAGGCGGCAGCGCCGCTGCAGCCCAGCTTCAAAGGCTGAATTGCTGACCCAAATAGTCTTGCCGAACCCGGGGGTCTTGTGCCACCTGCTCGGGTGTGCCGTCGGCCACCAAGCGCCCCTGCATGAGCACCAGCACCCTGTCCGCCACACCAAACACGGCGTCCATATTGTGTTCTGTGTAGAGCACCGTGACACCCGAGTCGGCCACACGGCGCACCAAGGCCATCATGGCTTGGCGCTCGGCAGGCGCCAGACCGGCAGCGGGTTCGTCGAGCAGCAGCAAGCGAGGCACAGAGGGAGAGTCCAGATGTCCGTCTGGCCAGCCCGCCAGCGCCATGGCCAGCTCCAGGCGCTTTTTGGCGCCATAGGGCAAATCGGCCACCACCGCATGGCGATGGGCCAGCAGGTCCATGGGTTCGAGCAGCGCTTCGGCCGCGTGGCGGTCGCGCGCATCCAGCCGGTCCCACCACGAGAGTTGCCCCGCACTGAGCACCAGTTGCAGGTTTTGCAGCACGGTGAGCGCTTCAAAAGTCTGGGCCACTTGAAAGGTGCGGGCCACGCCCCGCTGCAAGCGCTCTGCAGGCGATAAGCCCAAAAGCGGCTGCCCCGCCCACAGCACCTGTCCGCTTTGGGGCTGCTGCTGCCCGGCCAGGCACGCAAAACACGTCGATTTGCCTGCACCGTTGGGGCCGATCAGGGCCACGCACTGGCCTGCCGCCAGCTCAAAGCTCACACCGTCCAGCGCCCGCACGCCACCGAAATGGCGCTTCAGATCACGCACCTGCAAGGCCGTCATGCAGACCTCCGCTGCCAACGCCGGGCCGCTTGTTGCAAGCCTCCGGCCAGGCCACTGGGCGCCAGCACCATGACCCCCATGATGAGCACGCCCAGCACGCCGCGCCAGTAATCCAGTCCTTGTCCGAGTTCTGCCCCGCCCCACACCAAGAGCGCGCTGCCCAGCACCGCCCCCCAAAGCTGGTGCACCCCGCCCAGCAAGATGACCAGCAAGGCGTCCACCGAAGTGGCGACCGAAGCCACCGAGGGGAACACCGCCCCCTTCACGGCCGCCCAAAGCCCGCCCGCCAGACCCGCCAGCGCCGCGCTCCAAACAAACACCTGGTAGCGCAAAGGTGCCACGGGCAGGCCACTGGCCGCCGCCCGCAAGGGCGCGTCGCGCATCGCCTGCAAAGCCCCGCCCCGGCTGGAGCGGCTGGCCCGGGCCAGCAAAACCACGGCCGCCAACACCAGCACAGCCAGCACCACACCAAAGCCAAGGCGGGAGGCATCGGGCACCAGCCGCAGGCCGATCAAGCCGTTGTCCCCCCCGGTGAGCGCCACCCATTGGGTCACGCCCGCCCAGACCATTTGCGCCAAGGCCAGCGAGAGCATGGCCAGGTAAACGCCAGACAGGCGCACCACCAGCACGCCAAACACCAGCGCAGCGGTCACGGCCACCGCCATGCCGCTGGCCAGCGCCAGCAGCAGGCCAAAGCCCCAGTTCAGGTGGGTCAGCGCCGCAGCGTAAGCACCGAGTGCAAAAAACGCCGCATGGCCAAAGCTGACCAGGCCGCCCAGCGCCATCATCCACTGCAGGCTGAGGCCAAACAGGGCCATCACCATCACGTCTTCGGCCAGGCTGCGGGCGTAATCGCCCTGCCCCAAAGCCCAAACCGCCCCTGCCAGCAGCGCGGCCCACAACGCCAGCCCCAAGCGGCCGCCGGGCGCATGCGAGAACACGGTCACCGCCTCGCGCTGCGTGGCCTGCACCTGCGCGCCAGCCAGCCCCTGCGGGCGCAGCACCAGCACGACGGCCATGGTCAAAAACACCAGCACCAGCGTGGCCTGCGGCACAAAGCTCACGCCAAGCGCGTGGATCACGCCAATCAGCAGCGCCGCTGCAAACGCCCCGCCCACACTGCCCAGCCCGCCCGTGACCACCACCACAAAAGTTTCGACCACCACGCTCAAATCCATTTGCAGGTTGGCGGGCTCGCGGGGCAGCTGCAAGGCCCCGGCCAGCCCGGCCAAAGCGCAGCCGAGCATGACCACGCCCAGCATCAAAGGACCCGGGCTCACGCCCAGGGCGTCCAGCATGTCGCGGTCCTGCGTGGCGGCCTTGACGCGCTGCCCCCACAGGGTGCGCTTGAGCAGCAGGTGCAGCCCCAGCCAAACCAGCGGGCCCAGCAACAAGGTGAACAATTGCCAGGTCGGAAAATAAGCCTCACCCATTTGAACCGCGCCCTTGAGGCCCGGAAAGCGCGGCGCAAACACCTCGTCCGGCCCAAAACACCAGCGCATCGCGTCGTGCAGGGCCAAGCTCAGGCCAAAGGTAGCGACCAGCTGGTACAGCTCAGGCACCCGGCGCATGCGGCGCAGCAGCAGCACCTCGGCCAAGGCCCCCACGGCGGCGGCCACCGCCGCGCCCAGCAGCATGGCCAAGGCATAGCCCCAGGCGCTGTCGCCCCAAGCGGGCCACCAGCGCGTGAGGGCATGCGCCGCCCACAGCGCCCCCAGCATGAAAAAACTGCCGTGCGCAAAATTGACAATCCGGGTCACGCCAAAGATCAGCGTGAGCCCGGATGCCATGAGGAACAAGGTGGTGGCGTGGCTCAGCCCGTTGAGCAGTTGCAGCGCCAGGACGTCAAAACCCAAAACGTCTCCCGATCACTCGGTTCAACTCAATCCACCCACTGGGTGAAGTCGGCTGCGTTCACACGCGTGGTCTGGAAGGTGTTGACCAGCGCCGATTCGTCGGCATAGCCCAGCGACATGCCGCAGACCATCATCTCGTTCTCGCCCGCGCCCACCAAGGGCAGCGCGATTTTCGAGAAATTGTTCCAGGCCGCTTGCGGGCAGGTGTGCAAGCCCCGCGAGCGGGCCGCCACCATCAGGGTCTGCAAAAACATGCCGTAGTCCAGCAAACTGCCTCGGCCCATGACCTTGTCGATGGTGAAAATCAGGCCCACAGGGGCGTCAAAGAAGCGGAAGTTCTGCTGGTGCTGCTGGTGCATGCGGTCTTTGTCGCCCTTGCCAATGCCCAGCACGCTGTACAGGCCAAAACCACACTCGCGGCGGCGGTCAATGAAGGGACTGACCCATTTGGCCGGATAGTAGTCGTACTCCTCGGCGTATTCGGCCGCCAGGGCCGGGTTGGCCGCCATGGCATCGTGTGCGGCGCAGGCCTTGGCCACCAACTCGTCGCGCTTGGCGCCTTGCAGCACATAGACCTTCCAGGGCTGGGTGTTGGTGCCGCTGGGGGCGCGGGCGGCGATCTCCAGCACTTCTTGCAGCACGGCGCGGTCCACTGGTTTGTTGAGGTAGGCGCGGGCCGAGAAGCGGCTGCTGATGGCCGCGTCGACACTGGCCGGGTCTTGGACGGTGGCGCTGACCTGAGGGGTGGCAACGGTGAAATTCATGAAAGGGTCTCCAGATAGGTTTTGAGTGGTGCAGGCAGTGGCACGGGGCGGCGGGTCGCGTGGTCCACGTACACATGCACAAAGTGGCCTCGTGCGGCGGTCAGCGGCTCGCCTTGGGCGAACAGACCGACCTCGTAGCGCACGCTGGAGTTGCCCAGCTTGGCCACGCGGATGCCCGCGTCAATGGTTTGCGGAAAGGCCAGCGGCGCAAAGTAATGGCATTGCGTCTCGACCACCAGGCCAATGGTCTGGCCGCCATGGATGTCGAGCACGCCCTGCTCGATGAGCGTGGCGTTCACGGCGGTGTCGAACCAGCTGTAGTACACGACGTTGTTGACGTGGCCGTAGACGTCGTTGTCCATCCAGCGGGTGGTGATGCTGCGAAAGGCTTTGTAGCTGTCTCGGTGGTCGGGCAGGGTTTTGGTGGTGCTCATCTCGGGTGTTCGATGCTCGGTGTCTTGCGATTTTGCCAGCGTTGCCAGTAGCTCTGGGCCACCCGCCAGGTCTGGACCTGCACGCCCACGGTGGTTTCGATGTCGTGCCCATAGCCGCCGCCCATGCACAGCACCGTGGGCAGGCCGCGTTGCCAGGCCCAGTCCATCACCACCCGGTCGCGCTCTTGCATGCCATCTTGGGTGAGTTTCAGCCGCCCCAGGCGGTCCCCCTCGTGCGGGTCGGCCCCGGCCAGGTAGATCACCAAGTCAGGGTCAAAGCGCCCCTGCAACTCGGCCAGCGCATGGTGCAGGGCCTGCATGTAGGGCTCGTCGGTGCAACCGTCGGGCAGGCCCAAGTCCAGATCGCCGGTCTCTTTGCGAAATGGAAAGTTCTTATCGCCGTGCAGCGACAGCGTGAACACGCTGGGGTCATTGGCAAAGATGTGGGCCGTGCCATTGCCTTGGTGCACATCGAGGTCGATGACCGCCACCTTCAGCATCTGGCGGCGGTCGCGCCAGGCTTCGGTTTGCATCAGGCGGGCTGTGACGGCGATGTCGTTGAACACGCAAAAGCCCCCGCCCTTGTCGGCATAGGCGTGGTGGGTGCCGCCTGCCAGGTTGCCCGCCAGCCCCTGGGCCAGTGCCGTCCGAGCTGCGGCGATGGACGCCCCCACCGAACGGCGAGCCCGCTCCACCATGGCCGGGCTCCAGGGGAAACCGATTTCCCGGTAGAACGCAGCGTCGAGCGTGCCCTGGGCGATGCCCTCGATGTAAGCCGGGGTGTGCACCAGCGCCAGCTCGCCGTCGCTGGCGGCCGGGGCCTCTTGGAAGGTGATGCCGGGCACTTCGCCCAGCAGCCGGTCCCGCAGGCGGCTGTACTTGCGCATCGGAAAGCGGTGGCCTTCGGGCAAGGGCAAAACAAAATGATCGGCGTAGAAGGCTTGCATTAGGGGGACATCATGACAGCCACAAGGCAGTGCCCCGATTCTAGAAAACGCTCTCTAAACTGCGCTGGCTCGGGGTTTGAAGCCTTGTCAAACCGAGTGAAAACCCAATACTTCAAACCATGCTGCACTGCAACATGCTGTATCGGCCTCCGGGCCAGTTTCGGCGCAGTCCCTTTGAACTTAAACCTCTGGAG
>CANBTZ010000087.1 GCA_947372495.1 Comamonadaceae bacterium
ACGTTTACGTTAACGTCAATCATAGCGAGTTGTAGCGCATTGCAATGAAGCCGTGCTTACAAGGCTGCGTGCATTAGGGTTTACACCAGTCCCTGAGGTGACCGTGATGTAAATTTTTTCAATCGCCGAACCGGACAGGACGAACGGAAGGCGGTCAGAATCGCGGCTTGTCAGTATTCAATTCCACAACTCCAAAGGAGACACCATGATTCGCACAGTGAAACTCACAACTTTTGCATCCCTGATGCTGGCGGCAGGCCTGAGCTTTGCTGCCGACGCGATCAAGATCGGCGTGACCGGTCCTTACACGGGTGGTTCTTCTTCCATGGGCGTGAGCATGCGCGATGGCGTCAAGCTGGCCGTGAACGAAATCAACAAGGCCGGTGGCGTCTTGGGCCGTCAGCTCCAAGTGATCGAGCGTGACGACGAAGCCAAGAACGAGCGTGGCGTTCAAATCGCCCAAGAGCTGATCAACAAGGAGCAAGTTGTTGCCACCTTGGGCTTCATCAACACTGGTGTGGCCTTGGCCTCGCAGCGTTTCTACCAAGAAGCCAAGATCCCGGTCTTCAACAACGTGGCCACGGGCTCCATCGTGACCCAGCAGTTCAAGGCGCCTGAGTTCCCTGACAACTACATCTTCCGTAATGCTGCGCACGACAGCATCCAAGCGCCCATGATCGTGGAAGAGGCCATTGGCCGCCGCGGTTTCAAGAAAGTCGCCATCCTGGCCGACTCGACCAACTATGGCCAACTGGGCCGCGATGACTTGGAAAAGGCGCTGGCCGCCAAAGGTGTGAAAGCCGTTGCGGTTGAAAAGTTCAACATCAAAGACGTCGACATGACGCCTCAGTTGCTCAAGGCCAAAGAAGCTGGTGCAGAAGCCATCCTGACTTACGCGATTGGCCCAGAGCTGGCACAGATCGCCAACGGCATGACCAAGCTGGGCTGGAAAGTGCCCATGGTCGGCAGCTGGACTTTGTCCATGGCCAACTTCATTGACAACGCAGGCCCTGGTGGTGAAGGCGCACGTATGCCGCAAACCTTCATTCAGGAACCCAACACCGTCAAGCGCAAGGCCTTCATTGACGCCTACCTGAAGACCTTCAAGCCCAAGAACAACCGCATCGACTCTCCCGTGTCTGCGGCCCAGGGCTATGACTCTGTTTACTTGCTGGCCGCCGCCATCAAGCAAGCGGGCAGCACCGAAGGCCCCAAAGTGCGTGAAGCTCTTGAAAACCTGCAAACCAAGGTCGAAGGCGTTGTGACCACGTATGACAAGCCTTTCACCCACGACGACCACGAAGCCATCACCGCCAACATCCCCGTTTTTGGTGAAGTCAAGGGCAGCAAAGTGGTGTATGCCTACGAAGAAGACCGCCAAAAAGGCGCTGACATCCGCACCAAGGCTGTGAAAAAGGACGCTGCGGCGGCCAAACAGCCTGCCAAGAAGTAATTTCTCGGTCCCCTCCAACCGCACCGGCCGCCACAGCAGCCGGTGCGGTTTCTTTTACTGACTTGAATTAATTTCAACTACCAAAGCGCATTTATGGAAATCCTGCTGCAACTTATCTACAGTGGCGTGGCGCTGGGCATGATCTACGCGGTCATCGCATTCGGCTACCAGCTCACATTCGCCACCTCCGACACCCTCAACTTCGGTCAAGGCGAGGCGTTGATGCTGGGCGCTTTGGTCGCTTTGACGCTGGTGGACCGCCTGGGCCTGAATTACTGGCTGGCCATCCCCGTCGTGGGCGCGTTCGGCTTGCTGCAAGGCGCATTGGTTGAGCGCATCGGCGTTCGCCCCGCCATCAAAATCAAAAGCGAATTTGGCTGGATCATGTCCACCATCGCGCTGGGCATCATTTTCAAAAACGTGGCCGAGAACATCTGGGGCCGTGACGATCTGCGTTTTCCGTCGCCACTGCCTGAAGCGCCCATGAAGATCTTTGGTGCCAACGTGCTGCCCATGGAACTGCTGGTGATCGGCGGCGCTGTGCTGATGATGCTGGCCGTTGAGTTTTTCAACCGCAAGACCATTTACGGCAAGGCCGTCGTGGCCACTTTCAACGACCGCGACGCCGCCAAGCTGATGGGCATCAACACCGGTCTGGTGATCACTTTTTCTTATGCCTTGTCTTCGTTGACGGCTTCTTTCGCCGGCATGCTGATCGCGCCATTGACCTTGACAGGTGCCACCATGGGCGCTGTGCTGGGCCTCAAGGCGTTTGCGGTCGCCATCATTGGCGGCTTGACCAGCGGCATGGGCATCATCGTGGGCGGCATCATTTTGGGTGTGGCTGAGACGATGACAGGTTTTTACATTTCCACCGGCTACAAAGACGTGCCGGGCTTGGTCTTGTTGCTCTTGGTCTTGGCAGTGAAACCTGCTGGACTGTTTGGTAAATCTGCGATCAAGAAGGTTTGAACATGAATCGCAAATATCTATTCGCCTCTCTCGTGGGCTTTGTGCTGTTGGCACTCGTGCCCGTGTTCACGCACAACCCGTATTACATCCACTTGGTCGAAACCATCATGATCTACGCGATCTTGTTGTTTGGTTTGGACATCGTGGTGGGCTACACCGGCCAAGTGTCATTGGGCCATGCAGGTTTGTTTGGCATTGGTGCCTACACCGCGGGCGTGTTGTTCCTCAAAGTCGGCGCGCCGTTTTGGGTCATCGTGCCTGCCAGCATTGCTGTCACCGCCGTGTTTGGCGCCTTGCTGGCCTTGCCTGCGCTGCGTGTGTCGGGTCCCTATCTGGCGATGGTCACCATGGCCTTTGGCACCATCATCCAAATCTTGATCAACGAAATGACCTTCCTCACCGAAGGCCCCATGGGTTTGAAGATTCCCAAGCCCACCGTGGCGGGGTTCAAGTTTGACGAGCAATCGTTTTACTGGGTGGTCACTGCGCTGTTGGCTTTGTCGCTGCTGGTGGTGCACCGCGTGTTGCGTTCGCAGCTCGGTCGTGCGTTTGAAGCACTGCGCGGTAGCCCCGTGGCATCTGACTGCATGGGTGTGTCGGTTTACAAGTACAAGGTCTATGCCTTCGTGATCAGCGCTGGCTTTGCTGGCTTGGCTGGCTGCTTGTATGCCTACTCTGAGCAATACATTTCGCCCAACACCTACAACAACGAACTGACCGTCATGTTCTTGTTGGCCGTCATCATGGGGGGGCGTAAGACTCGCATGGGCTCCATGTTGGGTGCCACCATCATCGTGTTGCTGCCCAAGTTGCTCGATGACCTGGAAATGTTCCGCATGGTCGCCAGCGTGCTGGCCGTGTTGATGTTGATCGGCGCCATCATCGGTGTGGCCCGCAAAATCACCACCACAAAAGCGATGGCGGTGCCTGTGCTGGGTACCGCGGCCTTGGCAGCCTTCTCTTTCTGGCTGGAGAGCATCACCGATTGGCGTTTGTCGATCTTTGGCCTGATGATCTTGTTCGTGGTGTATTACCTGCAAGACGGCATTGTGGGTTTCGTGCGCAGCCTGATCGGCCGCCGTGCGGGTCAGCCCGCTGAGCACCATGAGCTGGTTTCGGGTCAGGGCGACCCGATCCTGCAAGCGGTCAAGAACACGGGTGAAGACCTGTTGGTGGCCAAGGAAGTGCTGATGCAGTTCGGTGGTCTGAAGGCCATCAACCAGGTGGACCTGCGCATCAAGCGCGGCACCATCCACGGCCTGATCGGCCCCAACGGCTCTGGCAAGAGCACGATGATGAACGTGTTGACGGGCATCTATGTGCCCACAGCCGGTTCCATTGAATTCGAAGGCCGCTCGGTGGTGGGCCGCACTTCATCGGACATCGCCTTGTCGGGCATTGCGCGCACTTTCCAGAACGTGCAGTTGTTTGGTGAGATGACCGCGTTGCAAAACGTTCAGGTGGGTTTGCACCACACTTTCGACAGCAATTTTGTGGACATCGCTTTGGCCACGCCGCGCTCCCAGCGCGAAGAGGCTGCCGCCACGCAGCGCGGCATGGGCTTGTTGGCTTTTGTGGGCTTGGCCGATTTGGCCGACGAGCAAGCGCGCAACCTGCCGTATGGCAAGCAGCGTCTGCTGGAAATCGCCCGCGCTTTGGCGCTCGACCCTCAGCTCTTGCTGCTGGACGAGCCTGCTGCGGGCCTGACGGCCCCCGACATCAAGGAGCTGGTGTCCATCATCCGCAAGATCCGCGACCACGGCATCACCGTGATCTTGATCGAGCACCACATGGACGTGGTGATGGGCGTGTGCGACACGGTCTCGGTGCTGGACTTTGGCCAGAAGATTGCCGAAGGCCAGCCTGCTGAGGTTCAAGCCAACGAGAAGGTGATCGAAGCCTACCTCGGCGGAACCGCCGCCTGAACGCACACGGGAGAACACTGAAATGTTGACGATCAAAAATCTCGAAGCCGGTTACGGCAAAGTCCATGTGCTGCATGGCATCTCTCTTGAAGTGCCCAAAGGCAAAGTGGTGACCTTGATTGGTTCCAACGGTGCAGGCAAGACCACCACCATGCGCGCCATCAGTGGCATGATCTCGCCCACCGCGGGCGAGATCACCTTGAACGGTGAACGCATCGATGGCATGGAGTCTTTCTCCATCGCCAAGCGTGGCTTGGCTCACTCGCCCGAAGGCCGCCGCGTGTTTGCCACCATGACCGTGACAGACAACCTCACCTTGGGTGCCTTTCCTCGCTTGACGGGCAGTCGCCCCAAAGGCGATGTGGCGGGTGACCTGGTGCGTGCGATGGATTTGTTCCCCCGCCTCAAAGAGCGCCGCAACCAACTGGCCGGCACTTTGTCGGGCGGTGAGCAGCAGATGCTGGCCATGGCCCGCGCGGTGATGCTGAACCCCGAAGTGGTCTTGCTCGACGAGCCTTCGATGGGCTTGGCGCCTATTCTGGTGGAAGAGGTTTTCAAAATCATTGCCAACCTCAAGAGCCAAGGCGTGACCATGCTGCTGGTGGAGCAGTTCGCTGCGGCGGCCCTGAATGTGGCCGATTACGGTTACGTGCTTGAAAACGGCCGCATTTCGGTGCACGGTGAAGCCAGTCGCCTGAAGGACGACCCGGCGGTCAAGGCCGCTTATTTGGGCGGCGGACACTGATCTGCGCCTCGCCCGTCAAGGGCGAAGTCAGGGGCTGAGGTGGGGGCTATCATGGCGCTTTCCTCGGCCCTTTTTGATTTGAAACCATGAACGCGATGAGCCCCACTGTTTCGTCTGTCACGCCGTCCTCCATGGCGGTTCAGGATGCCACCGCTTATGCAGGCGATGTCAGCCCCGAGTTGGCTTGGTCTTGGGTCCAGTCGGGCGAGGCTTTGTTGGTGGATGTGCGCACCGATGCCGAGCGCACCTGGGTGGGCTTTGTGCCCGGCGCGCAGGCGCTGGCCTGGAAGCAGTGGCCGGGCATGGCGATGAACCCCGAATTCGATGAGGGCATCCAGGCACTGGGTGCCTCAGGCCAAAAACTGGTTTTGCTGTGCCGCAGCGGTGTGCGCTCGATCGCTGCAGCGCAGCGCGCCACAGAGCTGGGTTTGGAGGCTTACAACATCCTCGAAGGATTTGAGGGCGACCCCGACGCCAATGCCCATCGCGGTCACAAGGGCGGCTGGCGCTTGCGCGGCTTGCCTTGGCAGCAAAGCTGAGCCATTCACCGGGTGTGGTTCACACGCCCGGTGGCGTGTCCGTCAAACCCCTGGTGGCGTTTTGGCCAACATGGCCAGGTTGGCCATTTCGTAGGCGTGGGCCAGTTGCAGCAGGGCCATGTCGCCTTGCGGTTTGCCAATGAGTTGCAGGCCCATGGGCAGGCCGTTCGCGCCAAAGCCCGCAGGCACACTGATGGCAGGCAAGCCCGCCAGCGTGGCGTAGATCACGACTTCCATCCAGCGGTGGTAGGTGTCCATCGGCTTTCCGGCAATGCTTTGTGGCCAACGCAGGTTCACATCAAAAGGCCAGACTTGCGCCACCGGAATCGCCAGCACGTCAAACGACTTGAAGAGTTCGACCATGGTCGCCAAAAAGCGCGTGCGCGCAGCGCTGGCCGCCATCAGCTGTGCACCGGTCAATTGCAGCGATTGGTCATGCTCCCACAAGGCTTCGGGCTTGATGAGTTCGCGGTTGGCCGGATGGATCAAGAAGGGGGCCACGCGTGGCCCCACCAGGGCCTGACGCCAGACCAGCCAGGTTTGCCAGATCTGCTCGGGCGGCATGCCCAGCCGGGCTTCGTCCACGCGGCAACCCATGTCGGTGAACGAGCCCAGTGCGGACTGACAAGCATCGAGAATACCGTCCTCCATGGGCAGGTAACCTTGCAAATCGCCCAGCCAGCCAATGCGTTGGCCCCGCACGTCGGTCTCGAGTGGGGCCGCAAAGGCTTGCGGATCGCCCGTCAGGCTGAGTGGGCACAAAGGGTGCGCGCCGGCTTGCGTTGACAGCAGCATGGCCAGGTCGCGCACGTGGCGGCCCATGGGGCCTTCGGTGCCCATCTGGGCCATGTAGACGTCGGTGGCCGGCTGCATGGGCACGCGCCCTTGCGAGGGGCGCATGCCGAACACATGGTTCCAGCCTGCGGGGTTGCGCAAGCTGCCCATGAAGTCGGAGCCATCGGCCACGCTCAACATGCGCTGGGCCAGGGCCACGCCCGCGCCACCACTGCTGCCGCCCGCTGTTTTGTCAGGGTTCCAGGCGTTGCGTGTCGCGCCAAACACTTCGTTGAAGGTGTGCGAGCCCAGGCCAAATTCGGGGGTGTTGGTCTTGCCGATGACGATGGCGCCTGCGGCTTTCATGCGCGAGGCCATCAGGCCGTCTTCGCTGGCCACAAAGTCTTTCATCAAGGGGCTGCCCAAACTGGTGCGCACACCCTGCACGTTGGCCAAGTCTTTGATGGCTTGCGGTATGCCGTGCAGCCAACCCATCGACTCCCCGCGCGCCAGTTGTGCATCGCGCGCATCGGCTTGTGCCAGCAGGGCCGCGCTGTCCACGCGGCTGACGATGGCGTTGCTTTGGGGGTTGAGCCGGTCCACTTGGGTCAGCGTCGCTTGCATCACCTCGCGGCATGACACTTGCTTGGTGTGTATCGCACGGGACAAGTCCAGTGCACCGAGTTGGGTAATGTCCTGATGAGCGTTTGTCATGTTTCGCTTTATAGTGTTCAGGACCATTGTTCAATGTCCCCGTCTTGACTGGAGTATCTGATGAAGCGTCGTTCCCTTTTTGCTGTGGCCACTTTGGCGGCAGCCTTGCTGACCCCTTTTGTGGCGCAAGCCCAGGTCAAAACCCTGCGCGTGGTGCCGCACTCCAACGTGACCATCCTGGACCCCATTTGGTCCACGGCGTTTGTCACGCGCAACCACGGCTACATGATCTACGACACGCTGTTCGGTACCGATTTGGCTGGCAAGGTCAAGCCACAGATGGTGGACAAGTGGAACGTCAGCAAGGACAACCTGACTTGGACCTTCACGCTGCGTGATGGCTTGGAATTTCACGATGGCAAAGCCGTGACCAGCGAAGACGTGGTGGCCTCCATCAAACGCTGGACCAGCCGCGACAGCTTTGGCGGTGTGCTGGCCAAGAGCGTGGACAGTTACGCCACGCCCGACGCCAAGACCTTTGTCATCAAGCTCAACAAGCCCTTTGGTGTGATGCTCGAAGCGCTGGGCAAGCCCTCGTCTAACGTGCTCTTCATCATGCCCGCACGCATTGCCGCCACGCCCGGCAGCGAGCAAATCAAGGAGCACATTGGCTCTGGCCCTTACAAGTTCGTGCCGGGCGAATACAAACCCGGCGAGCGTTTGGTCTATGCCAAGAACGACAAATACAAAGCCCGCAGTGAAGCGCCTGATGGCACCACGGGCGGCAAGAACGTTTATTTGGACCGCGTGGAGTGGGTCATCATCCGCGACCCACAGACCCAGTTCAATGCGCTGGTGGCAGGGGAAGTCGACATCGTCGAGCAGCCCACCTTCGAGCAATACGCTTCGCTCAAGGCCCAAAAAGACATTCAGCTGGTGGACGCCCAGCCTGCAGGCCTGCAGTTCATCCTCCGCTTCAACCACCTGCATGCCCCGTTCAACAACGTGAAGATCCGCCAGGCTGCCATGGTGGCGCTGGGTCAAGAGGCGCACCTCAAAACGCAGGTCGGCGCACCCGGCATGTTCACCTTCTGCAAGAGCATGTACCCTTGTGGCACGCCCTTTGCCAGCGACAAGACCGGCATTTACACCGGCATGGCCGACCCCAAAAAAGCGGCTGACATGCTGAAAGAAGCGGGCTACGACGGCACCCCCGTGGTGCTGATGCGCCCCACCGACCTGGCCGCGATCGCCAAGCTGCCCCTGGTGGCCAAGCAGCAACTGGAAGCTGCGGGCTTCAAAGTCGACATGCAGCAAATGGACTGGGCCACCTTGGTGGCTCGCCGTGCCAAGAAAGACGCTCCAGCGCAAGGCGGCTGGAACGCCTTCATGACCGCCTGGACGGCCGGCGACATCTTGAACCCGCTGACCATGGCCATGATGAATGCCGCTGGCGACAAGGGCTGGTTCGGCTGGCAAGACGACAAGCAGATCGAAGACCTCAAGGTCAAGTTCGCCCAGTCGACCACCGACGCTCAGAAAAAGCAGATCGCCGAGCAGATCCAAGTGCGCGCCATGGAGACAGCCACCCATGTGCCCTTGGGCCAGTACTTCAACCCCGCTGCCTTGCGCAAAAACATCTCGGGTCTGGTGCCTGGCGGCGCACAGGTGTACTGGAACATCAAAAAGAACTGAACTTCTTTTTAATCCCAAGAGCAGCTGAAGTTTTATGCTGAGATTCTTGCTGCAGCGCCTGCTGGCGCTGATACCTGTGTTGTTCACGGTGGCGGTCATCGTGTTCCTGATCCTTCGGCTCACGCCGGGGGACCCGGCCGCCGTGATCGCGGGCAACAACGCCACCAACGAAGACATCGATCGCATCCGCGAGCAATTGGGCCTGACCAAGCCGTTGTTCACGCAATTTGGCATCTGGTTGATGGGCGTGCTGCAAGGTGACTTGGGCTACTCCTTTTACCTGGGCAAACCGGTCACCGAGCTGATCGCCCAGCGCATCGAGCCCACGCTGTCTCTGGCTGCGGGCACCATGGTGCTGGCGGTGCTGGTGGCGGTGCCTTTGGGCACGCTGGCTGCTTGGCGCATGGGAGGCTGGCTGGACCGCATCTTGTCCGGCTTTGCGGTGGCCGGGTTCTCGGTGCCGGTTTTTGTGATCGGCTATGTGCTGATCTACATCTTTGCCATCCAGCTGCAGTGGTTGCCTGTGCAGGGTTACCGCCGATTGTTTGGTGAGTTCTCGCAAGGGGTGGGGGCCTGGGCTTACCAGCTGGTCCTGCCTTGGTTGTCGCTGGCCACCATCTATGTGGCGCTGATTGCGCGGGTCACGCGGGCGAGCGTGTCTGAGGCGCTGACCGAAGACTACATCCGCACCGCGCGCGCCAAAGGCGTGACCGAGCAAGCGGTCTTGCTGCGCCACGCGCTGGCCAATGCGGCGGTGCCCATCGTCACGGTGATCGGCATTGGCATTGCGCTCTTGATTGGCGGCGTGGTGGTGACCGAGACGGTTTATGCCATTCCGGGCCTGGGTTCGCTCACGGTGGACGCGGTGCTCAACCGCGATTTCCCGGTCATCCAGGGCGTGGTGCTGTTTTTCAGCGTGCTGTATGTGTTGATCAATTTGTTGGTGGACTTGAGCTACCTCTGGCTTGACCCCCGGATCCGTTACTGATGAACGCCATCTTCCGAAAACTTCTCGCGCACACCACTGTCCGTTTGGGCTTGGGTGTGCTGGGCCTGTTGATCTTGATCGCCTTGGTGGCCCCTTGGCTGGGCACGGTCGACCCGGCCGCCATGGACTCGGCCAACATCAACACCGCCGCCGGTGTGGTCGGTCAGTTTGGCTTGCTGGATGGCAGCAGCGTGGCCCACACCTTCTGGATGGGCAGTGACAATTTTGGCCGCGACATCTACAGCCGCGTGCTGTTTGGCACCCGTGTGTCCTTGCTGGTGGGCTTGTTCACTGCCACCGTGGCCTTGGCCGTGGGCGGCTTGCTGGGCATGATGGCCGGTTACTTTCGCCTCATGGACGCGGTGTTGATGCGTTTCATGGACGGCCTCATGGCCATCCCCGCCAT
>CANBTZ010000088.1 GCA_947372495.1 Comamonadaceae bacterium
TTCACCGCGCCCACCAGGCCATGGTCTTTGACCATTTGTTGACCGGTGGCGACACGCGCTGGGGGATTCACGGCGTGGGCATGACGCGGCCCGATTTGGTCAACCAACTGCATGCACAAGACGGCCTGTATGCCGTGCGTGTGGCCGATGGTCAAGGTGTGAAGTGGCAAGTGCCTGGCGCTTTGTGGTGCACCAATGTGGCCGCCACCGAGCGTGATGCGGTGGTGCAAGCGATTGCCGCGCCCAGCACGCGCTGGGTCACGCTCACCGTGACCGAAAAAGGCTACACACCCGTGCTGGGCCAGTTGCTTTTGGACGGCTTGCGTCTGCGCCAGCAAGCGGATCTTCCGGGCATCACCATCGCATCGTGCGACAACTTGCAAGGCAATGGCCACAAGCTGCAAGCCTTAGTCAAAGCTGCCGCTACAGCGCTAGACACCGAACTGCTGCGCTGGTTGGACGCGCAATGCGCTTTTCCGTGCAGCATGGTCGACCGCATCGTGCCTGCCGCCACGCCCGAAGTGATGGCTGCCGCGCACGAGGCCTTGGGCCTGCAAGACCACTGCGCCCTGAGCACAGAGGGCTTTTGGGAATGGGTGATCGAAGACCGTTTTGCCGACCCGACAGACGCCGCCCGGCTGCAAAGCGCAGGCGTTCGCGTGACAAGCGATGTACACAGCTACGAAGAAGCCAAACTGCGCATGCTCAACGGCAGCCACTCGGCCATGGCCCTCATGGGGGCCGTGACCGGCAGGCCGTTCATTGCCAGTTGCATCGGGGTGCAGCACATCCGCACTTACGTGCACCAACTCATGAGCCGTGAAGTCGCACCACACCTGAGCCGCAGCGACTGGGCCGATTACCGCGACGCACTGATTGCGCGATTTGGCAACCCCTACCTGAAGCACAGCGTGCATCAGATCGCGACCGACAGTTCACAAAAAATCCCGCAGCGCTGGCCCCCCTCGGTGTTGGGCCAGATCGCTCATGGCGCTTCGTTTGAACACCACGCACTGGCCGCGGCCGTGTTCCTGCGCTACACCTTGGGCGTAGATGAGCAAGGCCAGACCTATGCCCTGAACGACCCACAAGCCGAAAGCCTGATGGCTCTTGGCGCTGCCCAGCGCACCAAGCCTGAAGCCTGCGTGCGCGCCCTGCTGGCCCGCGAAGACCTGTGGGGCAACGCCCTGCCGAGCAACGCCGCATGGATCGCCCGCGTGACGCATTGGCACCAGCAAGTGCTGCAGCACGGTGTGGACGTCGCCATCCAGCAACTGCTGACCCAAGAAGCCTGAACACGAAGGCCCGCGCCATGAAAATCACCGCCGCCCGCGTCATTGTCTGCAGCCCCGGCCGCAACTTTGTCACCCTCAAGATCGAGACCGATCAAGGTGTGTACGGCGTGGGCGACGCCACGCTCAATGGCCGCGAACTGGCCGTGGTCAGCTACCTTGAAGACCACCTCATCCCCTGCCTGATCGGGCGCGACCCGCAGCAAATCGAAGACATCTGGCAATACCTTTACAAAGGCGCTTACTGGTGGCGCGGCCCGGTGACCATGAGCGCGATTGCCGCCGTGGACACCGCGCTGTGGGACATCAAGGCCAAGATGGCGAACATGCCGCTGTACCAGATGCTGGGCGGGCGCAGCCGCACCGGGGTGATGGTCTACGGCCACGCCAACGGCCGCGACACCGCCGAAACGGTGGACGAAGTCTTGCGCCACAAAGAAGAAGGCTACCTGGCCATCCGCGCCCAAAGCGGCGTGCCGGGCCTGAACAAGGTCGATGGCGTGAGTGGCACGAACCGTCTGTACGAACCTGCCGACGGCAACTTGCCGAGCGAGCACGACTGGAGCACCGAAAAATATTTGCGCCACATGCCTAGCCTGTTTGAAGCCGTGCGCGAAGCCGTGGGCCCCGACATCCATTTGCTGCACGACGTGCACCACCGTCTGACGCCCATCGAAGCGGGCCAACTGGGCAAGGCGCTGGAGCCCATGCGCCTGTTCTGGATGGAAGACCCAACGCCGGCTGAGAACCAGGATGCGTTTCAGTGGATACGCCACCACACCACCACACCGATCGCGGTTGGCGAAATTTTCAACAGCATCTGGGACTGCAAGACCCTGATCGAAAAACAGCTGATCGACTACATCCGAACCACCGTGGTCCATGCGGGCGGCATCACCCACCTGCGGCGCATCGCCGACCTGGCCAGCCTCTACCAAGTGCGCACCGGCTGCCACGGCGCGACCGACCTGTCGCCCGTGTGCATGGGCGCGGCCCTGCACTTTGACACCTGGGTGCCCAACTTTGGTGTGCAAGAGTTCATGCCGCACAGCGAAGAAATGCTCTCAGTTTTTCCGCACGACTACCGTTTTGAGCGCGGCATGATGCACTGCGGCGAGTCACCCGGTCATGGGGTGGACATCGACGAGAAGCTGGCCGCTAAGTACCCCTACCAAAGGGCTTATTTGCCGGTGAATCGGCTGCAGCACGATGGGACACTTTGGAACTGGTGAAGACAAAAGGCCGCTGACTGTGGGCCAGCGCCCGCAGACAGAGGTCCGACATCCAGGCAAGTGCCCAAAAAGCCGTTGCCAATCCGCGACAATCGGGGTTCTAACGATGAACACCATGCACACCCACACTTTCTCCAAGCTCTCCATTGCCCTCGCCATCGCCGTGGGCGTCCTTTTTTCTGGCTCAAACGCCTTTGCCGCCAAGCACAGCAAAGCCAAAGCAGCAGCCTCCAAGCCTGCCGCCGCCAAGAAATCGACAGCGGCCACCAACGCCCTGCCCCCGCTCGAAGCGCAGGTCGCGCTGGCGCCCAACCCGCCTGCGCTGCCAGCCAAGGCTTGGCTGCTGATGGACTTTGACTCCGGCGAAGTGCTGGCTTCGGCCAACGCAGACGAAGCCCTGCCCCCGGCGTCGCTCACCAAGATGATGACCAGCTACATCATCGAGCAGGCGCTGCGCTCGGGCAAACTCAAGCCCACCGACCTCGTCACCGTGAGCGAAAACGCCTGGTGCCGTGGCACCAGCACCGAGTCGTGCATGTACTTGCCGCTGAACAGCCAGGCCACGGTGATCGACATCCTGCGCGGCATCATCGTCCAGTCGGGCAACGACGCGTCCAAGGCGATTGCCGAGCACATGGCCAGCTCGGAAGCGGGCTTTGCCAAGCTGATGAACCTTGAGGCCCAGCGCTTGGGCATGACACATACGACTTTCGTGAACCCCACGGGCCTGCCCGATCCGGCGCACAAGTCCTCAGCGCGAGACTTGGCCATCCTGGCGCGCGCCATCATCAAGGACGGTGCCGAGTACTACCCCATCTACGCCGAGCGCGAATTCAAGTACAACGGCATCAAGCAAGGCAACCGCAACGCCCTGCTCTACACCGACCCCACCGTGGACGGCCTCAAGACCGGCCACACGGCCGAGGCAGGCTTTTGCCTGGTGACATCCTCCAAGCGCAACGACATGCGCCTGATCTCGGTCATCCTCAACACCCACAGTGCGCAGGCCCGGGCAGACCAGACACGCACACTGCTGGGATGGGGCTATGGCAGCTTCGAGAAAGCCACCCCGATGGCAGCCGATGCGGTGGTCGCCACGGCTAAAGTCAGCTTTGGCAAGGTCGACACCGTGGCCGCCGGTCTGGGCTCCCCCTGGATGCTGACCGCACCTCGCGGCACGACTGTGCAAACCTCGGTGGAACTCAAACCAGGACTTGAAGCCCCCGTCGCCAAGGGCACCGTGATCGGCAAAGTGGTGGCCACATCGAACGGCAAACCCGTGGGCGAAGCCCCGCTGGTGGCGCAGGCCGAGGTAGAGCGCTCAGGTTGGTTGTTGCGTGCGTGGCAGCACATCGCCAAGTTGTTCGGCAAATAAGTGGCGCAGAAGCCGGGCCGCGCCTGGCGCGCTGCCCGCTTAAAGCACCCGCGCCAACGCCGCCTGCAAATGCTCTGACGGCAGGCGCTTGAAGCCCGAGCGCACAAAGCGCTGCAGCCGCCCCTGCATGAAGGCCACCAGCACCGAGGCTTGGACCTGGGTGTCCACCGTGGGGGTGCTGGACACGGCGTTCGCTTCGCGCAGCGACTGGCGCAGCTGGGCTTCGATCTTGTCGAACAGCAAATTGATGCGCTCTTGCAGGCGCTCATGCTCGAGCACCAGCGCATCCCCCGTCATGACGCGGCACATGCCGGGGTTCTTTTCGGAAAACTGCAGCAGCAGCGCCACGATGCGCGCAGCCTGGTTGGGGCCTGCAGGTTCGCGGTCGGTGACCTGGCGGATCAGGCCGATGACGGACTGGTCCACAAAGTCAATCAAGCCCTCAAACATCTGCGCCTTGCTGGCAAAGTGCCGGTACAAGGCCGCTTCGCTCACGCCAATCTTGCCGGCCAATGACGCTGTGGTCACACGCTCGGCACCAGGCTGCTCCAGCATGGACGCGAGGGTTTGCAAAATTTGCTGACGGCGCTCGCCCGGACGCGGGCGCTTGCGCACCGGCGTCGCGTCTTCGGCGGCGTTCAAATTGGATTCATCCGTCTCGGACATGGCGCTTCCCTGTGTGTCTGCTGGCAAGGTGTCAGCGGCTCTTGATCATGGTGCCGAAAGCTTGTTCGGACAGCACTTCGAGCAGCATCGCATGGGGCACGCGGCCATCAATGATGTGAACCGCGTTCACGCCGCTCTTGGCGGCGTCGAGTGCCCCGGCAATCTTGGGGATCATGCCGCCGCTGATGGTGCCATCGGCGCACAGCTCGTCGATGCGGTTGGGCGTCAGCTCGGTCAGCAAGTGGCCCTCTTTGTCGAGCACGCCACGGATGTTGGTCAACATCAAGAGCTTCTCGGCCTGCAGCACGGTGGCCAGTTTAGCGGCCACCACATCGGCATTGATGTTGTAGCTCTCGTTGTTCTCGCCAAAGCCGATGGGGCTCACCACCGGGATGAAGGCATCGTCTTGCAAAGCCTTGAGGATGGAGGGGTCGATGCTCACAATGTCGCCCACCTGGCCCACGTCCAACTCTTTGCTGGGGTCTTGTGCGTCGATCAGGCGCAGTTTCTGGGCACGGATCATGGCGCCGTCACGGCCCGTGAGGCCCACGGCCTTGCCGCCTGCGCGGTTGATCATGCCCACGATGTCTTGCTGCACTTCGCCGCCCAGCACCCACTCGACCACTTCCATGGTCTCGGCGTCGGTCACGCGCATGCCTTGCACGAACTCGCCTTTTTTGCCCAGACGGCTCAGCGCGTTTTCAATTTGAGGGCCACCGCCATGCACCACCACCGGGTTCATGCCCACCAGCTTGAGCAGCACCACGTCTTCGGCAAAGGCTTGCTGCAGGGCCGGGTCGGTCATGGCGTTGCCGCCGTATTTGATGACCAGCGTCTTGCCGTGGAACTTGCGGATGTAGGGCATGGCCTGCGCCAGGATCTGGGCTTGGTCGCGGGGGGAAACAGCAGCGGTTTCGGTCATGGTGGTGCGTGTGAAAACAGGGGTTGAATGATCGGGGTTTCGGGCCATTGTGCCGCAGTTGGGAGCGCAATCGGCTCAGAGGATTTCGGTCAGCAGCCGATCCACGCCTTGCTGCCAATGCGGCAGGCAAAGCTCGAACTGCGACTGCAGTTTTTGGGTGTTCAGGCGCGAATTGAGTGGACGCTTCGCAGGCGTCGGGAAGGCGGTGGTGGGCACAGGCGCCACCTCTTTCACGGCCCAGTTCAGTTCGGGACGACGCTGTTGCGCTTGGGCAATCACGTGGCTAGCATAACCGTGCCAAGTGGTTTCGCCACCGGCAACCAAGTGGTACAGCCCCGACAGCGACGCGTCGCGCAGGGCCTGACGCAGCGCATGCGCGGTCACGTCGGCGATCAGGTCGGCCCCGGTGGGTGCACCCCATTGGTCGTTGATGACCGTCATGCGCTCGCGCTCTTGCGCCAGCCGCAGCATGGTTTTGGCAAAGTTGCCGCCGCGTGCGGCGTACACCCAGCTGGTGCGAAAAATCAGATGCTGGCAGCCGCTGGCGGCAATGGCCTGCTCGCCTTCGAGCTTGGTTTGGCCGTACACACCCAGGGGGCCGGTGGCATCGCCTTCTTGCCGGGGCTGCTCGCCACTGCCGTCAAACACATAGTCGGTCGAGTAATGCACCAGCCACGCCCCAGTACGCGCTGCGGCCCGCGCCAGCACGGCCGGAGCCTCGGCGTTGATGCGGCGGGCCAGCTCGGCTTCGCTCTCGGCTTTGTCCACCGCGGTGTGGGCGGCGGCGTTGACGATCACGTCGGGACGGCAATCGGCCACCGTCTGGGCCAGGCGCTCGGGCTGACCGAGGTCGCCGCACCACCCGGTGCTGTGGCGGTCCAGCGCGACCACTTCGCCCAAAGGGGCCAGGCTGCGCTGCAGCTCCCAGCCGACCTGGCCATTCTTGCCCAGCAACAGGATTTTCATGCTTGACGCTCTGCGTAGTTCTTGCTGACCCAGTCGCGGTAAGCGCCGCTTTGCACATGCGCCACCCAGTCGGGGTTGGCCAAATACCACTCGACCGTCTTGCGGATGCCGGTCTCAAACGTCTCGGCCGGCTTCCAGCCCAGCTCGGCTTCGAGCTTGCGGGCATCGATGGCGTAGCGGCGGTCGTGGCCTGGCCGATCGGTCACATAGGTGATCTGTGTGGCGTAGCTGGTGCCGTCCTGCTTGGGACGCAGCTCATCGAGCAAGGCACACACGTTGTTCACGATCTCGATGTTGGGCTTTTCATTCCAGCCGCCCACGTTGTAGGTCTCGCCCAGACGCCCGGCTTCGAGCACGCGGCGAATCGCGCTGCAGTGGTCTTTGACGTAGAGCCAGTCACGGATCTGCATGCCATCGCCATACACCGGCAGCGGCTTGCCCGCCAGGGCGTTGACGATCATCAACGGGATGAGCTTTTCCGGGAAGTGGTAGGGCCCATAGTTGTTGGAGCAGTTGGTGGTCAGCACCGGCAGGCCATAGGTGTGGTGCCAGGCGCGCACCAAGTGGTCGCTGGCGGCCTTGCTGGCGCTGTAGGGGCTGTTGGGCTCGTAACGGTGCGTCTCGGCAAAGGCGGGGTCGTCTTTGCTCAGTGAGCCATACACCTCGTCGGTGGACACGTGCAAAAACCGGAAGCTGCTCTTTGTAGGAGCGACGCCCCCGTCGCGATGGGTGTCCGAAAGGCCCGACCAGTAGCCCCGCACCGACTCCAGCAAGCGGAAGGTGCCCATGATGTTGGTTTCGATGAAGTCGCCTGGGCCGTGGATGGAGCGGTCCACATGGCTCTCGGCGGCAAAGTTGACCACCGCACGGGGCCGATGCTCGGCCAGCAATCGGCTGACCAAAGCGGCGTCCCCGATGTCGCCCTGCACAAACACGTGGTGCGGGTTGCCTTGCAGGCTGGTTAGGGTTTCGGGGTTGCCGGCGTAAGTGAGCTTGTCGAGGTTGACAACGGTCTCATCGTGGGCCGCGAGCCAGTCGAGGACGAAATTGGCGCCGATGAAGCCGGCACCACCTGTGACAAGGATGGTCATGGGTCAGAATCAAAAAATGCGGATGAAGGCCTCCGCTGCCTGATTTTAGGAGCAAAGGCGCGTCTTGCAGGTTAAAGTGAAGGCTATCGAACAGGAGTTGCCCCATGGCCAAATCGCCCCACAAAACCACTGAAACTTCAGACACCCCACAGACCCCGTCCAACGAAGTCTGGCTGGCCGGTCTGGGTGCCTTGGCCCAGGTGCAGGCGCAAGGCAGCAAAGCCTTTGAAAAACTGGTGGGCGACGGTCTTTCATTCCAGCGCAAGAGCCAAGAGCAAGCCCAGCAGCGCCTGCAAGAAGCCACCGCCCGCCTGACCGATCTGGCGCAAGACTTTGGCCAACACGCATCGGTGCGTGTGGACAAGCTGGAACACCTGTTTGAAGAACGCGTGGCCAAGGCTCTGCACCGCCTAGGCATGCCCACCTTGCAGGACATGCAGGTGTTGCAGGCACGCATCCACGCACTCGAAGAGCAACTGGGCCAAACACGTGCGGCCAAGCCTGCTGCAGCCCCAACCGCCCGCAAGGCCCCCGCCAAAAAGGCGGCCAGCCCGGCACGCACAAAGGCCCGCGGCTGAACCCGGACACGCCCTGAGCTGAGCCATGGCCAAAAAAGCGCCCCGTCGCACTGCCGAGCGCATTGCCGTTGTCACGTTGGAGTTGTTCAACCGCTTCGGTGAGCCCAATGTCTCGACGACCATGATCTCATCGGAGCTGGGCATCAGCCCCGGCAACCTGTACTACCACTTCCCGTCCAAAGACGCCCTGGTCAACCACCTCTTTGACCAGTACGAAAGCGCCATGCTCAGCCTGCTGGACGCTGCGGGCGATGTGCAGGACATCGAAGACGCCTGGTTCTTTTTGCATTCACTGTTTGAGCAGGTCTGGAACCACCGCTTTTTGTACCGCGACCTGAACAACCTGCTCTCGGGCAACCGGCATCTGGAAAAGCATTTCCATGAAGTGCTCGAGCGCAAGACGCACGCACTGCGCATGATGCTCGAATCGCTGGCAGCCAACGGCCTGATGGCCATCGACCCGGACAGTGTGGAAACCCTGTCGGCCAGCATGGCGGTCATGGTCACGTATTGGCTCAGCTACGAATACGTGCGCGACCCGCGTCGGGCCATGGAGCCCGAAAGCGCCGGCGTGGCCTTGAGCCGGGGTGCTCGCCATGTGTTGGCCTTGCTGTCGCCGTATTTGAGCAGCGCCGAGTTGCGCACCCACCTGAGCCGTCTGACCGCCGCTTACAGCGAACCGACAAGGACCTGACCGCCTGCGGGGTTCAGGGCGTCAGCCGAACCGCCCTTGGGCCATGCTGAGCAGACCGTCAAAAATCAGGTTGTCAACCAACTCGAACTGGATCGACATGCTGGGCGCCATCTTCCAGCCCGCACCGCCCGTCATGACGCACAGGGGCTCCATGCCGGTGTGCTCACGCAGGTGTTGCACCATGCGCTCGCACGCACCTGCAATGGCGTAAGTGCCGCCGCTCGTCAGGGCGTCGCTGGTGTTGGTCGGGAAAGGCCGCACCTCGCCGGTGGGTACATGCAAGCCTGCCGTGCCCGACTCCAAGGCGCGCAGCATGATGCCGTGGCCGGGCAAAATCAACCCCCCCAGAAAGCGGCCGTTCTCGTCAATCGCTTCCACGGTGACCGCGGTGCCCACCATGACCACCACCAAAGGGCGTTTTTGCCCTTGGGCCAGCATGCGTTGGCGGGCGCCCACCATGGCCACCCAACGGTCCGAGCCCAGGCGCGCCGGGTGGTCGTAGCCGTTGACCATGCCCGCCTCGGCGGCGCTGGCCACCACCCACTGGGGGGTGAAGTCCCACAGCTCCATCTGCTCTTGCACACGGCGCTTGACCGCGTCGCCCGCCACGATGCAGCCGAGCATTTTTTCGGGCACAGGCAGCTCTGCCCATGGCCCCTCGGACAGGGTTTCAATGTTTTCCAGAAACTCTGCACCATGCGCCAGCAAAGCGGCATCCGGGTGGGGGCGTTCATACAACGCCCATTTCAAACGGGTGTTGCCGACATCGATGGCCAAAACGTTCATGCCCGCATCATAATGAAATCCATGTTCACATCCGTCCTCGTCCCTCAAAATCTGTCAGCCCACGACCGTGGGCTGTTTTACGGCCAGGCGGCCCGCGTGCAGACCCTGCACAGCCGCAACACCTATGCCCGGCTGTTTGCCAGCTGCGGCATCTCTTGGGCCAGCGCCTGCGACAAGGCCATGGCTTACCTAGACGTCATCGAACAACTCGACCCAGCCTTGGTGCAGGAAATGCAAGGCACCGCCCTGGGCAGTGGCCTGTCCCTGCCCGACATCCTGGCGCTGAACTGCCGCACCGAAATTTTGCCGGCCAACTTTTTGAGCGATGCCAAGCACCAGGCCGAAGCGGCCTTGCAAGCCAACCGCGATGCAGGTTTGCCCGACTGGCTGGGCGACGCCCCCATCGACCCGGCAGCGGCGCAAGGCGAATGCACCGCCATGGT
>CANBTZ010000089.1 GCA_947372495.1 Comamonadaceae bacterium
CGTTGAAAATCCAGAGCCTGAAATCAGGCTCAGTGCCACAGACAGTACCTGATACGGCTGCCTGCTTAATAATGAAAGGAAAGCACTATGCGTCACGGACACGGACTTCGTAAACTCAATCGCACCAGCTCGCACCGCCTTGCGATGCTGCAGAACATGATGAACTCGCTCATCGAGCACGAAGTCATCAAAACAACATTGCCCAAAGCCAAAGAGCTGCGCCGCGTGATCGAACCCATGATCACTTTGGCCAAAGAAAACTCACTGGCCAACAAGCGTTTGGCATTCAACCGCCTGCGCGACCGCGACAATGTGGTCAAGTTGTTTGCTGATCTGGGCCCACGCTTTGCAAAGCGCCCTGGTGGTTACACACGTATCCTGAAAATGGGTTTCCGCGTGGGTGACAACGCACCTATGGCTTTGGTCGAATTGGTCGATCGCGCTGATTCTTCTGCCCAACAGGCCGCAGAATAAGGTATAATTAACCTCTTACCGCGGGGTGGAGCAGTCTGGTAGCTCGTTGGGCTCATAACCCAAAGGTCGTTGGTTCAAATCCGGCCCCCGCAACCAAATTCAGTTTCGACTGACATTGAAAAAAGACCCGCTGATGCGGGTCTTTTTTTGTTTAAGCCATCCGTTTCAAGACCCCTTGCAGCGCATACTGCGTCGCTGCCTCCCGCACCGCAGCGCGGTCGCCGGTAAAGACCATTTTCTCTGACTCAAGGGTGTGGTTCACGCACCATGCAAACCAGACCGTACCCACTGGTTTGCTGTCGCTGCCGCCTGTGGGGCCGGCCACGCCAGTGACCGCTACAGCCACCTGTACATTCGCGTGTTGTACAGCGCCTTGGGCCATGGCGCGTGCCACTTCCTCACTCACCGCGCCGTGTTGCGCAATGAGTTGGTGTTCAACACCCAGCAACTCTTCCTTGGCTGCGTTGGAGTAAGTCACAAAACCCCTGTCGAACCAGGCGCTGGATCCGGCCAAGTCGGTGCAGCGTGCTGAAATCATGCCGCCTGTGCAGCTCTCGGCGGTGGCCATGCGCCATCCTCGTTGTGTCAAATGCAGGCCGATGGTTTGGCAAATCAGAGTGGTGTTCATCCAATGCAGCGCCAAAGCGCGATCACAAGCAGGGTGCAGAAAGCAGCGACCAAGTCATCCCACAAGATGCCCCAGCCGCCACGCCAACCAAAGCCTTTGAACAGCTGATCTGCCCAGGCCACGGGCCCAGGCTTGGCCGCATCAAAGTAACGGAACAGTGCAACCGCGGTCGTTTGAGCCCAAAAGCCAGCGGGCAATAGCAGCCACAAGATCAGCCAAATGGCAACAATCTCGTCCCAAACGATGCAGCCTGGGTCGCTGACGCCCAAATGCTTGGCGGTCACGGTGCAAGCCCACCAGCCCAACAACAAGCTGGCCACAATCAAGCCGCCTTGTGTTGCCACAGACAAATGGCTTTGCAAGACCAACCAAGCCATCCAGCCCCATAAGGTGCCAGCGGTGCCGGGTGCCTTGGGCGACAAGCCTGAGCCCCAGCCCAATGCCACACAGTGGGCTGGGTGGGAAAGCATGAACTTCAGGTCAGCGCGTTGAGGAAACGGTGCGCTCATGAGGCGGCAAAGTGATCAAAAGAAGTGAATTGGCGCGTCAGTGCTTGACCTTGAGCATCCAGCACATCGATGCCCAAAGCTGAGCGCACAATGCCGACCCGGGTCACGGGCGTGCCTGACTGCGTAGCCGCAGCTTGCACTAGATCGCGGCAATGGCTTGGCGCTGTGAAGACCAACTCATAGTCATCCCCTCCGGACAAGATGCAAGTTTCGATGAGATCGCTTGGACCGCTCCAAAATGCGCCGCAACCCAGCAAAGAAGTCGCCAGGCCCAGATCCAAGCTGGCACCAACACCGCTGGCTTTGAGGATGTGGCCCAGATCCCCCAGCAGCCCATCGCTGATGTCGGCGGCTGCAGTGGCAATGCCGCGCAATGCCAGCCCCAACAAGACCCTGGGGGTCGGAGTTTCCATCCTGGCGCGGGCGTGCGTGAACACCGCTTCGGGCAAACCGGTGTGTCCGCGAAAGGCTTCCAGTGCCAGACGCGCGTCGCCCAGTGTGCCGCTGACGTAAACATCGTCACCCACTTGGGCACCGCTGCGCAGCAGGGCTTGGCCATGGGGCACTTCACCCAACACCGTGATGGAAATGTTCAAAGGGCCTTGCGTGGTGTCGCCGCCAATGAGTTCGCAATCGTGCAACTGTGCAAGCTGAAACAGGCCCGCAGAAAAGCCTTCAAGCCAGGCTTCATCGACCTGCGGCAGTGCCAAAGACAGCAAGAAGGCTTTGGGCCGTGCACCGCAGGCCGCCAGATCACTGAGGTTGACGGCCAGCGCCTTGTGCCCAAGGTGGCGTGGGTTGACGGTGGACAAAAAATGGCGACCTTCAACCAGCATGTCAGTTGAAACAGCCAGTTGGTGACCAGGACTTGTCCTCAGGAGGGCACAATCGTCACCAATGCCCAAGTCGCTGTGGCGCGCAGGCTTTTTGAAATAGCGGTCGATCAGGTCAAATTCACCCATGGCGCAAGCTTAACCGCTCAAAGTAAAACCCTCATGACGGGGTCAGTGCAAGAGCTGCCCGCCCGGAGCGCCAGGCGTGGCGGATGCGTCGAGCATGAATGGCGCGATGGGTGATTCAAAACGGTGACCATCCACCGCGACAAAGAAAAATTCACCCCGCATGGAGCCTGTCTCTGTTTTGAGGCGGCAGCCGCTGGCGTATTGAAAAGATTCCCCGGGTTGAAGCAAGGGTTGGTGGCCCACTACACCCAAACCACGAATTTCCTCGACTTCGCCATCGCTGTGGCGGATCACCCAATGGCGAGCAATCAACTGGGCGGCGACCGAGCCGGTGTTCGTGATGGTCACGGTGTACGCAAATCCAAAGATGTGCTGACCTGAATCGCTTTGCTCAGGCAAAAATCGGGGTTCGGTCTGGATGTGAAATTCGTAATCGGCCATGCCCCATGGTAACTGCGACAATAAGGGCATGAGCACCACTTACAGAATTGCCCCCTCCATTTTGTCGGCTGATTTCGCCCGCTTGGGCGATGAAGTGAAGAACGTCATCGCCAGCGGCGCCGACTGGATTCACTTTGACGTGATGGACAACCACTACGTGCCCAACCTCACGTTCGGCCCCATGATTTGCCAGGCGCTCAAGCCCCACGCCAAAACGCCCGCAGGTGTGGCCGTACCGATCGACGTGCACCTGATGATTTCCCCTGTGGACGCTTTGGCTGCGTCGTTTGCCGAGGCTGGCGCCGACCTGATCAGCTTCCACCCTGACGCCAGTGCCCACGTGCACCGCAGCATCCAGGCCATCAAAAGCAAAGGTGTGAAAGCCGGTCTGGTGTTCAACCCGGCCGAGTCGCTGGATGTGCTGGAGTGGACGATCGACGAAATCGACCTGATCCTGATCATGAGCGTCAACCCCGGCTTTGGTGGGCAGAGCTTCATCGATTCGGCCCTGCGTAAGGTCGAGCTGGCTCGCCAATGGATCGAGCGCAGTGGCCGTGACATCCGCCTGGAAGTGGATGGCGGCATCAAGGCCGACAACATCCGCCGCGTGGCCGATGCGGGGGCAGACACCTTTGTGGCCGGCAGCGCGATCTTTGGCAAGCCCGACTACAAGGCCGTGATCGACCAGATGCGCGTTGCATTGGCTTGACATGGCCGCACGTTGGAACGCCGCCATCGTTGACCTCGATGGCACCCTGGTCGATACCCTGGGGGACTTCGAGGTCGCCCTCAACCGCACACTCGCCGATCTGGATTTGCCGACGGTCACGCGCGCCCTGGTCGAGCGCACGGTGGGCAAGGGTTCGGAGCACCTGATCCGTTCCGTGCTGGCGCACCAGCTGTCCTTGCCCGAGGTGGGGGCATGCGCGGGTCACGATGTCCAAGCGCTCTATGAGCCCGCCTGGCAGCGTTACCAACACCACTACTTGAGCATCAATGGCGAGTTCGCTGCGGTCTATGAGGGCGTGGTGGAGGGCTTGACGTTGTTGCAGGAGGCGGGCTTGCAACTGGCGTGCCTGACCAACAAGCCCCTGTCCTTTGCCCGGCCATTGCTCGAAGCCAAAGGCCTGGCCGGTTTTTTCCCGCTGGTTTTTGGCGGCGACAGTTTTGAGCGCAAAAAGCCTGACCCGCTCCCCTTGCTCAAGACTTGCGAAGCCTTAGGCACGTTGCCCGCTCAAACATTGATGGTGGGCGACTCCAGCAACGATGCGCAAGCGGCGCGCGCAGCGGGCTGCGAGGTGGTCTTGGTGACGTATGGCTACAACCACGGCGAGCCGATCCAGCAAACGCCTGCGTTGGCCTGGCTCGATTCTTTGACGCAATTGCCTTCTGTCTTGGCCGCCACCGCGCGCTGAGGCGTGGTCGGCGAACAGACCCCCGGGGCTTTGCTACACTTGAGGCCCCATGTTCAACATCCCAAGTCACTCTCACGCAGACCGTCTGCCGGGCCATTCCGTTTTGGAAGGCCGGGGAGCCTGGCCCTGGCGTCAGCCAGTCTGACTTTCAACGACCGTGCGGCCTGTGTGCCGCCACCCTCGCCCCGCATTGTGCCGGGCACCTGGATGAATTGAACGCACCTCCCCCGAGGTTGCAGAGCTCACTTGGAGTCTCTTTGCCATGATCACCGAACTTGAATTCAAAAGCCTGGCCAGCCAAGGCTACAACCGCATCCCCCTCATGCTGGAGGCGTTTGCAGACCTCGAAACCCCACTCTCGCTGTACCTGAAACTGGCGCACAGCAAAGATGGCGGCAAATACAGTTTCCTGTTGGAGTCTGTCGTGGGCGGTGAGCGCTTTGGGCGCTACAGCTTCATCGGCTTGCCCGCGCACACCCTGGTGCGCGCCAGCGGCTTTGGTGACCAGGCCAAGACCGAAGTCGTGCGCGACGGCGTGGTGGTGGAGACCGCTGCGGGCAATCCGCTTGACTTCATTGATGCGTACCAGAAGCGTTTCAAAGTGGCATTGCGCCCGGGCTTGCCGCGTTTTTGCGGCGGCCTTGCGGGGTACTTTGGCTACGACGCGGTGCGCTACATCGAGAAGAAACTCGAAAACAGTTGTCCGCCCGACACCCTGGGCACGCCAGACATCTTGCTGTTGCAGTGCGAGGAGCTGGCGGTCATCGACAACCTCTCGGGCAAGTTGTACCTGATCGTGTATGCCGATCCGGCGCAGCCAGAGGCGTATGCCAACGCCAAAAAGCGTTTGCGCGACCTCAAGGAGCAACTCAAGTACTCGGTCAGCGCGCCAGTGGTCAAGGCCACGCAGACTTACCCGGCCGAGCGGGACTTCGCCAAAGCAGATTACCTGCGTGCGGTGGACGAGGCCAAGGAGCTGATTGCGGCCGGTGACTTCATGCAGGTGCAGGTGGGTCAGCGCATCAAGAAGCGTTACACCGAGAGCCCGTTGTCGCTCTACCGCGCCCTGCGCTCGCTCAACCCGAGCCCGTACATGTACTTCTACAACTTTGGCGATTTCCATGTGGTGGGTGCCAGCCCGGAAATCTTGGTGCGCCAGGAAAAGACGGAAGAGGGCACCAAGGTCACCATCCGTCCGCTCGCAGGCACGCGCCCACGCGGCGCCACGCCCGAAAAAGACAAAGCCACCGAACAGGAGCTGCTGGACGACCCGAAGGAGCGCGCAGAGCATGTGATGCTGATCGACCTGGCCCGCAACGACATCGGTCGCATTGCCAAGATCGGTTCGGTCAAGGTCACCGAGGCCTTTGTGGTGGAGCGCTACAGCCATGTGATGCACATCGTGAGCAACGTCGAAGGCATCTTGCACGAAGGCATGACCAATATGGATGTGCTCAAGGCCACCTTCCCGGCCGGCACGCTGACGGGCGCGCCAAAAGTCCACGCCATGGAGCTGATCGACAAGTTCGAGCCCGTCAAGCGCGGCATTTATGGTGGTGCGTGTGGCTACCTCAGCTATGCGGGCGACATGGATGTGGCCATTGCCATTCGCACCGCCGTCATCAAGGACCAGACGCTGTACGTGCAGGCCGCGGCCGGCGTCGTGGCCGATTCGGTGCCCGAGATGGAATGGCGCGAAACCGAGCACAAGGCGCGTGCCTTGCTGCGCGCCAGTGAACTGGTCGAAGAAGGACTGGAGTGAGCACCATGACCCCCAAAATCAAACTCCTCATGGTGGACAACTACGACTCGTTCACCTTCAACATCGTTCAATATTTCGGTGAACTCGGTGCCGACGTCGAAGTCTTCCGCAACGACGAAATCACCCTCGAAGGCATCGCTGCCCGCAAGCCCGACCGCTTGGTGATTTCGCCCGGGCCGTGCTCGCCTGCCGAGGCGGGCATTTCGGTCGCGGCCATCCAGCACTTTGCCGGTCAACTGCCCATTCTGGGTGTGTGTTTGGGACACCAGGGCATTGGCGCGGCTTTTGGCGGCAAGATCGTGCGTGCTCAGGAGCAAATGCACGGCAAGACCAGCGTCATCACCACCACACAAGAAGGCGTGTTCGCCGGTTTGCCCAAGCAGTTCACGGTCAACCGTTACCACTCGCTGGCCATCGAGCGTGCGAGCTGCCCGGCGTGCCTCAAAGTCACGGCCTGGACCGATGACGGCGAGATCATGGGTGTGCGTCACACCGAACTCGACATCGAGGGGGTGCAGTTTCACCCCGAGTCCATCCTCACCGAGCACGGTCACGCCATGCTCAAGAACTTCCTGGTCCGACCCTGAGTCCGGCCGCATTGGAGAGCCCCATGCCCATCACCCCCCAAGAAGCCCTTCAGCGCACCATCGAACACCGCGAGATCTTCCACGACGAGATGCTCAAGATCATGCGCATGATCATGCAAGGCGAGTTGTCGCCCGTCATGACGGCCGCTCTGATCACCGGCTTGCGCGTGAAGAAGGAAACCATTGGCGAGATCACGGCAGCGGCGCAGGTCATGCGCGAGTTTTCGACCAAGGTGCACGTGCCTGACCCAACGCACCTGGTGGACATCGTCGGCACCGGCGGTGACGGTTCGCACACGTTCAACATCTCCACTTGTGCCATGTTCGTGGCTGCAGCCGCTGGGGCCAAGACAGCCAAGCACGGCGGCCGCAGTGTCAGCAGCAAGTCGGGCAGCGCCGACGTGATCGAGGCTTTGGGCGGCAATTTGGGTTTGCCTCCAGAAAAGATTGCCCAATGCATTCAGGAGGTGGGCATCGGTTTCATGTTCGCGCCCAACCACCACCCGGCCATGAAAAACGTGGCTCCAGTGCGCAAAGAGTTGGGCATGCGCACCATTTTCAACATCCTCGGCCCGCTGACCAACCCCGCAGGCGCGCCCAACATCCTGATGGGCGTGTTCCATCCTGATCTGGTGGGTATTCAGGTGCGCGCCTTGCAGCGGCTGGGCGCCGAGCATGCGTTGGTGGTCTATGGGCGAGATGGCATGGACGAGGTCAGTCTGGGCGCGGCCACCTTGGTGGGGGAGCTCAAAAATGGCCAGATCACCGAGTACGAAATCCATCCCGAGGATTTCGGCATGACCATGGCCAGCAACCGTGCGCTGAGGGTCGAGACGCCCGAAGAGTCGATGGCCATGCTGCGTGGCGTGCTGGACAATGTGCCGGGTGCGCCGCGCGACATCGTGATCCTCAACGCAGGCGCGGCGCTCTATGCCGCCAATGTGGCGGCCAGCATCCAAGAGGGCATTGCCCTGGCCCGTGCCGCCATCGAATCGGGGGCGGCCAAAGCCAAACTCGCGCAATTTGTTGCATTCACCCAAGCCCAACCGGCCTGATCGGCTGCAGGAAACCCCATGAGCGATATCCTCAACAAAATCGTGGCCGTCAAGCGAGAAGAGATCGCCGAAGGCCTCCACAAGAAACCTTTGGCCGCCATGCGTGCCGACGCCGAGAGCCGCGTGCTCACGCGCGACTTTGAAGGCGCCATGCGCGCCAAAATCAATGTGGGCCAAGCTGCGGTGATCGCCGAGGTCAAGAAAGCCAGTCCGTCCAAAGGTGTGCTGCGCGAGGAGTTCATCCCTGCCGACATCGCGCAAAGTTATGCCGAGTTTGGTGCGGCGTGCCTGTCGGTGTTGACCGACAAACAGTTTTTCCAGGGAAGCAACGATTACCTCAAGCAGGCCCGTGCCAGCTGTGACTTGCCCGTGCTGCGCAAGGACTTCATGGTGGATGCCTACCAGGTCTATGAGGCGCGTGCGATTGGCGCTGACTGCATTTTGCTGATCGCGGCTTGTCTGGACGACGCCAAGATGGCCGATCTCGAAGCTGTGGCCCGCAGTCTGGACATGGCGGTGTTGGTCGAAGTGCATGACCGGGCCGAACTCGAGCGCGCCCTCAAGCTCAAAACGCGTCTGGTGGGCATCAACAACCGCAATTTGCGCACCTTCGAAGTCTCGCTGCAAACCACGCTGGACATGATGGCCGATGTGCCTGCTGACCGCCTGTTGGTCACCGAGAGCGGGATTCTCTCCAGGGCCGATGTTCAACGCATGCGCGAGGCCCAGGTCAACGCCTTCCTGGTGGGTGAGGCTTTCATGCGTGCACCCGAGCCGGGTGAGGCGCTCGCCGCCCTGTTTGACTGAGGCGGCTGAATGCAGCAAGGTTTTGACTGGGCAGAGCCACAGACCCCTTGCTTGAAGGTCTGGCCCAGTCCCCTTCAGGGCCTGGCGTCCGCCTGGCGCCCTGCTGTTCAGGATTTCTTGGCTTCTCCAGAGGGGTTGCAACTGTCGGCGCGTATGAAGCAGGCGTTGGCCGAGGGGCAGTGCATTTACCCTCCAGAACCCTTGCGGGCGTTGACCTTGACCGCACTGGAGGATGTGCACGTAGTCATCCTGGGGCAGGACCCGTACCACGGCCCCGGACAAGCTGAGGGGTTGGCGTTTTCCGTGGCTGCGGGCGTCAAGGTGCCACCCAGTTTGCGAAATATTTTCAAGGAACTGCAGCGCAGCATGGGCTTGCCCTTTCCAAGGGATGGCTCGCTTGTCCGCTGGGCGCAGCAAGGCGTCTTGCTGCTCAACACTTGTTTGACCGTTCAGGACGGTTTGGCGGCCAGCCATGCCCGATGGGGCTGGGAAGCGCTCACCGATCGCTTGGTTGAAATGGTGGCGGCGCAGCCGCAACCCGTGGTGTTCTTGCTTTGGGGCGGTCACGCCCAAGCCAAAAAGAGCCTGATAGAGGCGAGTGCTGCGCAGGGGCATCACCTGATTTTGGAGGCCAACCACCCTTCGCCCTTGTCGGCACTGCGCCCGCCCAAGCCATTTTTGGGCTGCGATCACTTCCATTTGGCCAATGCTTTCTTGGCTGAAAAGGGTCAAAAAAAGATCGATTGGTGAAAAAAATTGGTCCGCATTGCGTCTGGATGCAAAAAGGTGGCATAATTTGAGGCTCGCTCCGGAGGGGTGCCCGAGTGGCTAAAGGGGGCAGACTGTAAATCTGTTGGCTTACGCCTACACTGGTTCGAATCCAGTCTCCTCCACCAGCGAACTGACTTGCGTCAGGTGATTTGAGCATTTGGAAAAGGTTTCCGAGCATTGGCGTTGCATCCACTCGTGCAGCGCAATCAATGCGGGAGTAGTTCAATGGTAGAACCTTAGCCTTCCAAGCTAATGACACGGGTTCGATTCCCGTTTCCCGCTCCAGTCATCCGATAAACGTCTTGAAGATTTTTGCCCTTGTGGCTCAGTGGTAGAGCACTCCCTTGGTAAGGGAGAGGTCGCGGGTCCGATTCCCGCCAAGGGCACCAGTTCCGGGCGCGCAGCTTCAGGCTGCGCGCCCTCTGTCTTGAGTTTGACCACAATTTTTTTCGGAGTCGAGAAATGGCAAAAGAGAAATTCGAACGGACCAAACCGCACGTCAACGTCGGCACCATTGGTCACGTTGACCACGGCAAAACCACACTGACTGCTGCCATCACGACCGTGCTGGCAACCAAATTCGGTGGTTCGGCCAAAGCGTACGACCAGATCGACGCTGCACC
>CANBTZ010000090.1 GCA_947372495.1 Comamonadaceae bacterium
CGCGTGTATGTGTTGCCACCGGGCAGCCAAATCGGCCCGATCACGCCTGCGCAGCGCCAGGCCCTGCTGCAAAGTTCCCGGGTGGCGGGGGTGTATGAGCAAACCCAAGACCGCGAATCGGCCTACGAGCGGCTCAAGGGCAACCTGTCGGCCCACGCACAGGCCAACGCCGCATCGAACCCATCAGGACAGCCGGTGAACGCCGAACAAGGCGATTCGGGCGGCTGGATGGGTGCGGTCTCGGATGTGCTGTTTGGCACCACCGGACCACGCGGTGGGCAGCGCGACGGCGTGGCGCAACTGGTAGTCAAAAGCGCGGTGCGCACCGTAGGCTCGGCGATTGGGCGCGAAATCGTGCGGGGGGTGATGGGCAGTTTGCTGGGCGGCAGCCAGCGCAAACGCTGAGCGACTTGCAGCGCGGGGCTTCTGTTGGGTGGGTCAGCGCACAGCGCCGCTTGCCAAAAGCTCAGCGACTGCCTCGCCACTGCGTCCCAGCTCGGCCAAGATGTCCCGTGTGTGCTCGCCCAGATGCGGCGCCAACCGCGCTGGATTGGCGGGCTGCTGGTCAAACCGGGCGGCTGCACGCGGCGCACGCACCCGACCCAAGCCCGGGTAATCTGTCTCAATCAAGCTGTTGTTGTGGCGAATCTGCGGGTCGTTGGCCAAATCGGCCTTGAAGTTCACATGCCCCACGGGCACGCCCTCGGCGGCCAAGCGTTCGACAAAGGGTCGCACTTGCTGCTCGGCGGCAATCGGCTCCAGCACCGCACGCCAGTCATCAATGTGGTCGCGCCGCAGCATCATGTTGGCAAACCGCGGATCCTGCATCAGCTCGGGTTTGCCGAACACTCGGCAGATGCCGGCAAACTCTTCGTCCTGCGGCGCGATCATGGCAAACCAGCCGTCCTCGCAGCGCCAGAGTTTTTGACGTGCGCCGAATTCGGGCACGGGCGCGGGCGGCTTGTCCAAGATGCTGTGGTTGTAAAGTGCCTCCGGCCAAAGGAAGGACAGCGCGGCGTCGAGCATAGACAGCTCGATGCGGCAGCCCTCGCCGCTGGTTTGGCGACTGTGCAGCGCGGCCGTGATGGCCTGTGCAGCCGTAAGTGCGGTGATCTTGTCACACATCAAGGTTTGCAAAAGCCGAGGCTCTTGCGTTTCGGGGTCAGGGTGAGCATCGGCAAAACCCGACACCGCCTGAATCACAGGGTCGTATACACGGTAAGCCGAATACGGCCCGGATTGCCCAAAGCCGCTGATAGACAGGTAAACGATGCGCTGATTCCAGACCTTGACTTGCTCGTAAGCAAAGCCGAGGCGATCCATGGCACCGGGCCGGAAGTTTTCGACCAGCACATCTGCCTGGGCCACCAGATCGCGCAAGACCTCGCGGGCCGGGGCCTGCTTGAGGTCCAGCACAATGGAGCGCTTGCCCCGGTTGATGGTGGCAAACAGCGATGTCATGTCACCTTGGATCGGGCCAACGCGCCGCGTGAGGTCGCCGCCTTGGGTTTCAACCTTGATGACATCGGCCCCCTGATCGGCAAGGATGCCCGTGGCCATGGGGCCAGAAACAACAGCAGACAGGTCGAGAATACGGACGCCGGACAGGGGAGCTTGCATGGCTTGTGCTTTCTGTGACGCCAGGCTCAGAGCCCACGCGCCACGATTTCTTTCATGATCTCGTTGCTGCCGCCGTAAATGCGGGCCACCCGGGCATCGACCCATGCGCTGCCTATGCCTTCGGCCATGAAGCCTGTGCCGCCATGCATTTGCAGGAACTCGTCTAGCAGCTGGTTTTGCATTTCGGAGGCATTGAGCTTGGCCATGGCGGCCCGCTCGGCGTCCAGGTTGCCTTGCAGGTGACGCGCCAGGCAGTCGTCCACAAAGGTCCGGAGCATGACCGATTTGGCCTTGGCTTCGGCCAGGCGAAAACGGGTGTTCTGATAGTCGAACACCCTTAGCCCGAACACCTTGCGTTCGCGTGTCCAAACAATGGTGCGCTCAAGAAAGGCCTCGATGGAGGCAGCCGCACGGATGGCGATGATGAGGCGCTCCTGTGCCAATTGGCGCATGAGGTAGCGAAAGCCCTGATTTTCTTCACCGAGCAAGTGGCTGACCGGCACGCGTACTTGGTTGAAAAACAGCTCGGCAGTGTCCTGCCCACGCAAGCCGATTTTCTTGAGCGCATTGCCACGCTCAAAGCCCGCCATGCCATCTTCCACGACCAACAGCGAAATGCCCTTTGCAGCCTTATCCGGATCGGTCTTGACCACCACAATCACCAGCCCAGCGTTCAGCCCGTTGGAGATGTAGGTTTTCTGGCCCGTCAGCACATAGTGGTCGCCGTCGCGCACAGCGCGGGTGCAGATGGCCTTGAGGTCGCTCCCAACATCGGGCTCGGTCATGGCGATGGCGCCAATCGTTTGCCCTTGCGCCATAGCGGGCAACCAGCGGTCGCGCTGCCATGGATTGCCATAGGTGTGAAGGTAAGGGGCCACGACTTCGGAGTGCAAGCTGAAGCCCACGCCCGTGGCGTTGACCCTTGCCAACTCCTCGATGAGCACCGCCGCATGACCAAAATCGCCGCCTGCGCCATAGGGTTCAGGCAAAGTGGTGTTGAGCAGGCCAGCGCTGCCTGCCGCTTGCCACAAGTCCAGCGGCACCCGTCCCTGCTCTTCCCACTGGGCGTGGTGGGGCGCAATTTCGCGTTCCACAAAACGCCGCACTTGGGCACGGAACGCTTCATGGTCTTCACGCAGAACAGTACGCACGGGGAACCTGTCGCTTCAGTTGTCGAGCTTGATCTTGGCCGCCTTGATGGCGCGGTCCATCGTGTCGGCCAGCGTTTTCATGTCCGCACCCAGCTCTTCTGGGGTGCTGCCCACAGGCTCCAGACCCAGCTCGCGCCAGCGGGCACTGAGGTCGGGGCTCTTGATGGCACGGGCAATGCCGCCTGAGATTTTGGCCAGCACATCTTTGGGTGTGCCTGCAGGTGCCAGCACCAGGAAGAAACCCACCGGCTCAAAGCCCTTGAGGTTGAGTTCGGCGAAAGTCGGCACTGTCGGCAGTGAAGGTGTGCGCTGCGTGCCCGTCATGGCCAGCACCTTGATCTTGCCCGCTTGCAGCAAGGGGCCAAGCGTGGCGGCGTCCAACCAGGCGGCGCTGATCTGCCCACCCATCAAGTCTTGCGTCAAGGGGGCCGCGCCTTTGTAGGCAGCATGCACCAAGTCGATCTTGGCTGCCAGATTCAGCGACTCGCCAAAGATGTGCGCCGTGGTGCCCTGGCCGAACGAGCCGTAGCTGAGCTTGGCCGGGTTCTTGCGTGCGTGGGCGATGAATTCATCCAGGGTATTGGCCGGAAAGTGGGCAGGCACAGCCAGACCGATGGTGGAGCGCGTGAGCATGGCGACCGGCTCGAAATCCGTATCGATGTCAAACGGCAACTTAGCGTAAAGCGATTTGGCGTAAATGGCGTTGGAGATGGTCAGCGCCAAGGTGTAGCCATCGGCTGGCATTTTGGCCACTGCCGACAAACCCAGCCAGCCACCTGCCCCCGGGCGGTTGTCAACAATGACCGGTTGCCCCCAGTATTCGGTGAGTTTGAGGCCAATGTTGCGGGCCATGATGTCGGTCGTGCCCCCGGGCGTGTAAGGCACAACGATGCGAATAGTCTTGTTGGGGAAGCTGGCCACAGACTGTGCTTGACTGGACTGGACAGCGAACAAGCCGACCAATGCCAGGCAGGTGGCCGCAAAACGCTGCAACAAGGTGCTCATGTCTGTCTCCTTTAGGTGTGACTCGCATGTTCCGGGCTGGCCCGTGCAGGAGCAATGACCATTACCGTCATTTGGATTGGCTGAAAAATTCAACCCGCGCCGACTGCGCGAAGCACCTTGTGGCGAAGGCCTGGCGCAGGCGGCTCTTGGGCGGCTCCGGCAAAGCACTGGGCATGCAGCAGCCAATGCCTGGCAACTTCGCCCTGCACCTGCAGTGCAGTGTCGAGCAGGTGCCGGGTCTGGGTCACCACTTGAGCGAAGTCCCTGGCGCTGCCACGCACAGAACCCGCGTCACCCGTTTCGCCAAAAGACCAAAGCTCACCAGAGGGGCCAGTCAGTTCGATCTGGGGCATCTGCGGCGGAATGTCCAAGCTGCGCACGCGGTAGCTCCAGCCGAAGGTATTGACACCAAGCACCACAATGCTGCGGAGCCTTTCCGATTCCATGCGGTCTTGCCCGAGCATGTCGAAAATGGCTTGCCCGTGAGCCCAGGTTTCCATCTGGCGAGCCGTCAAAGACGAGCGCACCGACATGGGAGGCCCCGCCCATTCAACCCTTTGCCGGGGGTCCAGTGTTTGCCAACGCTCGCCCATCTCGCGTCCAAAAGTCGCCCAACGCTCAAGCAATGCCGGGCCGCTACAACCGACGGCCTCTTGCTCGAATAAACGCATGCTCAAGCCACGCCGGACATGTTCGCGGCTACTCTCCAACCGCGCTTGGAATGCCTGCGGTGCATGAACAGCCCAATCGACCGCCTCGTTCCAGCAATGCAGGTGGTGCAGGATCTGCTCGGGAGTCCATTGCTTGAACTGGGTTGGCTGCGTCCATTGTTCGATATCCATGGACTGAAGCAACGCAGCCAGAACCTCAACCTCTTGGGAAAAGTCACGTGTTTGGATGAGCATGTCGCCTCCATAAAATGACGGGAAAAGTCATTATGTGGTGCTAGGGCCATGCCCTATGACCCCCTGGCGACCAGAGTGGATACAAAAAAACGCCGGGCGAACCCGGCGTTTTCAAGCAGTCAATGCACCGCACTCAGGCTGCGGTTTCCTGCTCGGGCTCGGACTTGGCAGAGCGGGTGTCCTTCTTGGGCGTAGGCTGAATGTCCAGCAGCACTTCGTCTTTGTCGTCCAGGTCCACCGTCAAGCGGCCGCCGTCGGTCAAGCGACCGAACAGCAACTCGTCGGCCAGGGCCTTGCGGATCATGTCCTGGATCAGGCGCTGCATCGGGCGCGCGCCCATGAGCGGATCGAAGCCCTTTTTCGCCAAGTGCTTGCGCAGCTGGTCAGTGAAGGTGACGTCCACCTTCTTTTCGGCCAACTGCTGCTCGAGCTGGAGCAGGAACTTGTCGACCACGCGCAAGATGATCTGCTCGTCGAGCGGCTTGAAGCTGACGATGGCATCCAGGCGGTTGCGGAACTCGGGGGTGAACAGGCGCTTGATGTCGCCCATTTCGTCGCCCGCTTGGCGCGGATTTGTAAACCCAATGGCGGCCTTGTTCATGGTCTCGGCCCCCGCGTTGGTCGTCATGACGATGATGACGTTGCGGAAGTCGGCCTTGCGCCCGTTGTTGTCGGTCAGCGTGCCGTGGTCCATGACCTGCAGCAGCACGTTGAAAATCGCAGGGTGTGCCTTTTCGATTTCGTCGAGCAGCAGCACGCAATGGGGCTTCTTGGTGACGGCCTCGGTCAGCAGACCGCCTTGGTCAAAGCCCACATAGCCCGGAGGCGCGCCGATCAGGCGGCTCACGGCGTGCTGCTCCATGTACTCGGACATGTCAAAGCGGATCAGCTCGATGCCCATGATGTAAGCCAGCTGCTTGGCCGCTTCGGTCTTGCCCACGCCTGTGGGGCCTGAGAACAAGAAGGAGCCAATCGGCTTGTCGGACTTGCCCAAACCGGAGCGGGCCATCTTGACGGCAGACGAGAGCACTTCGAGTGCTTTGTCTTGGCCAAACACCACCGACTTGAGGTCGCGCTCGAGGGTCTGCAGCTTGCTGCGGTCGTCGTTGGACACATTGGCGGGCGGGATGCGCGCGATCTTGGCCACGATGTCTTCGATCTCGGCCTTGCCAATGGTTTTCTTGCGCTTGGAGGCGACCAGAATGCGCTGGGCAGCTCCCGCTTCGTCGATCACGTCGATCGCCTTGTCAGGCAATTGGCGGTCGTTGATGAACTTGGCCGACAGCTCTGCAGCCGCCTGCAGCGCGGCGTTGGCGTATTTGACGCTGTGGTGCTCTTCAAAGCGGCTCTTGAGGCCCTTGAGGATTTCGACCGTCTCGGCCACTGTGGGCTCGACCACGTCGACTTTCTGAAAGCGCCGCGACAATGCGGCGTCTTTTTCGAAGATGCCACGGTATTCGGTGAAGGTGGTCGCGCCGATGCACTTGAGCTGGCCGCTGGAGAGCGCCGGCTTGAGCAAATTGGACGCGTCCAGCGTGCCGCCCGAGGCTGCACCTGCACCGATCAAGGTGTGGATTTCGTCAATGAAGAGGATGCCGTTGGGCTTGTCTTTCAAGGCTTTGAGCACGCCTTTGAGCCGTTGCTCAAAATCACCACGGTACTTGGTGCCCGCCAGCAGCGCGCCCATGTCGAGCGAGAAGACCTGGGCTTCGGCCAGGATCTCGGGCACGGTGCCTTGCGTGATGCGCCAGGCCAGGCCCTCGGCAATGGCGGTCTTGCCCACGCCCGCCTCACCCACCAAAAGCGGGTTGTTCTTGCGGCGGCGGCACAAAATCTGGATGGTGCGTTCGACTTCGTACTCGCGCCCGATCAAGGGGTCGATCTTGCCGTCTTTGGCCGCTTGGTTCAAGTTGTTGGTGTACTGCTCCAGGGGCGAGGCTTTTTCGCTGCGCTCGCCGCCTTGTGCACCCTCTTCGCCTTCTTGGCTGGAAGGTGCGTCAGCCGATTTGGCGGCTTCTGGCGGGTCGCTCTTGCGGATGCCGTGGGCAATGAAGTTCACCACATCCAGGCGCGTGATGCCCTGCTGGTGCAGGTAATACACGGCGTGGGAGTCTTTTTCGCCAAAAATGGCCACCAGCACATTGGCGCCCGTGACTTCTTTTTTGCCGTTGCCAGTGGACTGCACGTGCATGATGGCGCGCTGAATCACCCGCTGAAAACCCAGTGTGGGCTGCGTGTCCACCTCTTCGGTGCCCGCCACCTGAGGGGTGTTGTCCTTGATGAAATGCGACAGCGATGTGCGCAAGTCGTCCATGCTGGCCGAACAGGCGCGCAAAACTTCGGCCGCGCTGGGGTTGTCCAGCAGGGCCAGCAGCAAGTGCTCCACGGTGATGAACTCATGCCGTTGCTGACGGGCCTCGACGAAGGCCATGTGCAGGCTGACTTCCAATTCTTGGGCAATCATGTGATTTCCTTTTGCCTTGCTGTGGTTGAAACTGTGTTCTTAACTGATGCCGAATGTGGCTTATTCAATAGGTTCGCTGACACATTGCAACGGGTGCCCGGCCTGGCGCGCAGCGTCCAGCACCTGGTCGACTTTGGTGGCCGCGACATCTCTTGAATAAACCCCGCAAACGGCTTTGCCGTCCAAGTGGATCTTGAGCATGATCTGGGTGGCCGCTTCACGGTCTTTGCTGAAGAATTCCTGGATGACCATCACCACAAACTCCATCGGGGTGTAGTCGTCATTGAGCATGAGGACTTGGTACATCTGCGGGGGAGCTGTGCGCTGGACGCGCCGTTCCAGGACGACGGAGTCGCTGCCATCTGTCGTTTTTGTCAAATCCGGCGGCAGCGTCGGGGAAACAGGTTTTTTCGTTGCCATGAATTCATTCTATCGGGGCTTTTCAAGCGCACGCCTCGGTCTTATAAAAAGTCCTTGTTTGCGAGCCCCCATCGGGGAAAACCTCACATTGACAAATTCAACAAAGCCGCATCAAACTGGCGCAAAAGATGGAGACACGCCATGCCCAGCGGAACAGTCAAGTGGTTCAACGATGCCAAAGGCTTCGGTTTTGTCCAGCCCGATGGTGGGGGTGCGGATGCTTTTGCGCACTTCTCGGCCATCCAAATGGAGGGGTTCAAGACCCTCAAAGAAGGGTCCCGGGTCGACTTTGAACTCACCGATGGCCCCAAAGGACAGATGGCGATCAACATCCGCTACTCAGAACCCGCACCGCAAGCACCCGACGCCTGAGCCTGCGCAACACGGGACACGCCAGCGCCTCACCCAAGAGCCGTTATGCTCTGGGCTGTCCACTTTTCAGCCTGAACCGCGCCCATGTCTGCCAACGCCTTCGCCCTCCTCTCCCGCATCCGTTTTGTCCATCTGGCCCTCTTGCTGTCCGCATGGGGAGTGCAGACCACTGTCCAGGCCCAAGCGCCACAGATGAATTTGCAGCGCACCCAGCTCAGTGCAGGCATGCATTTGCTGGATGTGCAGCTGGCCCTGACGCCAGAGCAGCGCCAGATCGGGCTCATGTGGCGCAAGGACATGCCTCAACACGAAGGCATGCTTTTTGTGTTTGAGCAGCCCGCCAGCCAGTGCTTTTGGATGCGCAACACGCTGCTGCCACTGACGGCCGCTTTTGTGGACGATGACGGCACCATCGTGAACTTGGCCGACATGAAGCCGCAAAACGACGACACCCATTGCTCCATGAAGCCCGTTCGCTTTGTGCTCGAAATGAACCAAGGCTGGTTTGCCAAGCGCAACATCAAAGCCGGCTACAAGCTGGGCGGGGTGGTCTTCAAGCGCTGAAGGCCCAGCCTGAAGGCGCAGGGGGCCTGAGAGGCCCCATTTCATGTGCCCGTCACACGCCCCAGACGATGTCGGACTCTTCAGTGATGCTGCGCTGGATCATTTGCTGCATGGGCGCAGCGCGCTGGGCCAGCCGCACGGCGGGCAGTGCGGGTTCGCTGGACTCTCCAGAGTCGACCAGCGTCAAAGGTGACGCTTTTTGTGATCGGGCTTGCCGCAGGGCTTCTTCTTGCTGCACCGCGGCTTCAAGTTTGGCGAGCATTTCAGGCAGCGTCTGCCAAGGCAGGATGCCCTTGACCGGGTCTTCGCTGAGCATGATCTTGAGCAAACGCCGGGCGTCGGCATCGAGCATGATCAGGTCAGCGGTCGCTTTGGATTTGAACTTGAACAACATGGCTGTTTCCGGGTGAAGTGAACCCGTTCACTGTGCCTGAGATTTGGCGTTGTCCGCAGTGTCCTGGATCACGGACTTGAGTTTGTGGCTGGCATGGAATGTGGCCACGCGGCGCGCCTCGATCGGGATCAACTCGCCCGTGCGCGGGTTGCGTCCGGGCCGAGCCGCCTTGGTGCGGATCTGGAAGTTGCCAAAGCCGGAAATTTTCACATCCGTGCCCTGAATCAAACTGTCCACGACCAGGTCGAAAAAAGCGTCGACCATGTCTTTGGACTCGCGCTTGTTGAGCCCAATTTGCTCGAACAAAAGGTCCGCCAAATGTGCTTTGGTGAGCGCTGGGGTCTCGAGGCTTTCAACAGTGAAGTCCATGGGGGTGTCCTTAGCCGCGCAAGCGCGCTGACAACTGGCTCGTCAGATGCGCGACCACGGCAGACATGACGGCCTCGATCTGCACTTCGGTCAATGAGGCCTCGCCGTCGCCCAGCGTCAGGCGCACGGCCAGGCTCTTCTCACCCACGGCCAAAGCGCCGCCTTGGGACTCGGCCTTGGGCCGGTAAATGTCAAACAGCACCGCGCTTTGCAGCAGGCCATCGGTGGGCGCAGCATGGATCGCCTGCATCAGCTGCGCATGGGTGACCGACTCGGCCACGATCACGGCGATGTCGCGCTCGACCGGCTGCTGCTTGGCCACGTTTTGAGCCACAGGCACCGCGCGGGCCGTGACGGCGTCCAGCGACAGCTCGAACACCACCGGGGCACTGCTCAGCTCCCAAGCTTGACGCCAACGGGGGTGCAACTCGCCCACATGACCGATCACCACGCCATCCAACAGCACTTGGGCCGAACGGCCGGGGTGCAAGGCAGGGTGTTCAGCGGCAACGAATTCTGCTTTTCGTGGGGCCAGCAGTTTCTCCACATCGGCCTTGACGTCGTAATAGTCGACGTTGCGGGCCTTGCCCTGCCAGCCCAAAGGCTCCACCGGGCCCCAGGCCATGCCCGCCACGTGCATGGGTTGGTCAAAGCCTTCGACGGTGGTGTCGGTGCTTTGCACCGTGGCATTGCGCAAAAACACACGGCCCAACTCGAACACGCGCACGCGGTCGGCCTTGCGGTCGGCGTTGAACTT
>CANBTZ010000091.1 GCA_947372495.1 Comamonadaceae bacterium
GGCATGGCACCGACCTGAGTCAGGCGCTCGGCGCGCTTCTTGCATGACGCAAAGGATGCAGGAAGCCCTTCGAATCGTTGTCATCATTTCAGACCCTGCCTTGATAGCGGAGGAGGATGAACAGGCGCAAGCCATCGAAGAGCGCTCGCGCCTCTTGCGCATCGGCTTGCTCGAAGCAGGCTACAACCTGGTGGCCACATTGCCCGCCGATGTGTTTCTGACCGAGCGCTTGGCGCAACTGCAGGCCGATATGGTCATTGTGGATGCCGAGAGCGATGCCCGCGATGCGCTGGAGCATGTGGTCATGGCCACACGCGATGAGCGACGCCCCATCGTGATGTTCACCAACGACAGCGACACCCGCCCCATGAACGAGGCCGTGGCCGCAGGCGTGACGGCCTACATCGTCGCCGGGTTGGCACCCGAGCGCATCCACCCCATCTTGACGGTGGCGATGGCGCGCTTCAAACACGAACAAGCCTTGCTGGCTGAGCTGGACAGCGCCCGAGGCGAGCTGCAGGACCGCAAGTTGATCGACCGCGCCAAGGGCCTGCTGATGCAACGCCAGGGCATGAACGAGCAAGAGGCCTACGCCCGTCTGCGCAAAGCCGCCATGAACAAGGGCGTGAAACTGGCCGACATCGCGCAGCAGATGATCGAGATGGCTGAGCTGCTGGGCTGAGCCCACAGCACCATCACGGCACCATCGAAGTGCCAATGCACCTCAAAGGTGCAGACAAAAGCACCAAACCCGAAAGATGGCCCCAGAAACCCTAGGAAAACCCTGGCACGCGGCTTGCAATACCTGAGGCATGACCAACGAAGGTCTAAGGTGAGTTCACCCAACGGCGGGTGAGCTCACACCGGACAAAGGCGTCCCCGCGCGTTCGCGCCCTGCACAGCAGGCGCGAGTGACGTGAGGACGCCTTTTTTGTTTTTTCAGCCCAAGGAAACCGCCATGACCGAGCTTCTCAAAACCAGCCTGAATCGCCGCACTGTCTTGCAAGCTGCCGCTGTAGGCGCAGCAGGCGTCTCGCCCGCACTGCGCTCTGTGGTGCATGCTGCAGGCTCTGATGCCCCCGAGAAAAAGGAAGTCAAGATCGGATTCATTCCGCTGACCGATTGCGCCAGCGTCGTCATGGCCTCGGTGCTGGGTCTGGACGTCAAGCACGGCGTCAAGTTCGTGCTGAGCAAAGAAGCGAGTTGGGCCGGTGTGCGCGACAAACTGGTCAACGGCGAACTCGACTTTGCCCACGTACTTTATGGCCTGGTGTACGGCGTGCACTTGGGCATCTCTGGACCCAAAAAAGACATGGCCGTGCTGATGAACCTGAACCACAACGGCCAGGCCATCACGCTGTCCAAAAAGTTGGCTGACAAAGGCGCGGTCGATGGCGCAGGTCTAGCAAAACTCATGACCAGCGAAAAGCGCGAATACACCTTTGCGCAGACTTTTCCCACCGGCACGCACGCCATGTGGCTGTATTACTGGCTGGCCAGCTACGGCATCAACCCGATCAAAGACGCCAAGGTCATCACCGTGCCGCCGCCACAAATGGTGGCCAACATGCGCGTGGGCAACATGGACGGCTTTTGCGTGGGCGAGCCCTGGAACCACCGTGCCATCATGGACGGCATCGGGGTGACGGCTGCAACCACACAGGACATCTGGAAAGACCACCCTGAAAAGGTCTTGGGGACCACGGCCGAATTCGTCAACAAATACCCCAACACTGCACGCGCTGTGACAGCGGCCATCATCGAGGCTGGTCAGTGGATCGATGCCAGCTTGCAAAACAAACTCAAGATGGCAGAGACCGTGGCCGACAAATCCTACGTGAACACCGGTGTTGACGCGATCAACCAGCGCATTCTGGGTCGGTACCAAAACGGCATGGGCAAGACCTGGGACGACCCCAACCACATGAAGTTCTACAACGAAGGCATGGTGAACTTCCCCTACCTGTCCGACGGCATGTGGTTCATGACGCAGCACAAACGCTGGGGCTTGCTCAAAGACCACCCCGACTACTTGGGTGTGGCCAAGCAGGTCAATCAAATCGCCCTCTACAAAGACGCGGCCACCGCGGCCAAAGCAGCCGTTCCCAAGAGCGACATGCGCAGCCACAAAGGCATTGATGGCGTGGTCTGGGACGGCAAAGATCCCAAAAAATACGCCGACGGTTTCAAAGTCAAAGCCTGAAGGACAGCACCATGGTCAGCGCCGTTTTCCATTCACCCACGGGGAGCAAAGCCGCTCCCGCATCGGTCGTGCCCCTCACCGAAGCTGAGGTGGCCACAGCCCATGCCGTGGCTGCCGCGCAAATGCAACGCGCCCGCCTGTGGCACAACTTCTGGATGGCGGTCTTGCCGCCGCTCATGGGTCTGGGCCTCTTGATCGGACTGTGGGCGTTGGTGTCCATCACCACCAAGGGCAGCATCCCCAGCCCGTATGACACCGGCGTGCAAGCGGTCGAGATCTTCAGCGACCCGTTTTACCGCAAAGGCCCCAACGACCAGGGCGTGGGCTGGAACGTGCTGATGTCGCTCGAACGCGTAGCCGTGGGTTTTGGCTTGGCGGCACTCGTTGGCATCCCAGCGGGCTTTGTGATTGGGCGTTTCACCTTCCTCTCGCGCATGTTCAACCCGCTCATCAGCTTGTTGCGCCCGGTCTCGCCACTGGCTTGGTTGCCGATCGGTTTGCTCGTGTTCAAAGGGGCCAACCCCGCCGCCATCTGGACGATTTTCATTTGCTCCATCTGGCCGATGATCATCAACACGGCTGTGGGTGTGCAGCGCGTGCCGCAGGACTACCTGAACGTGGCCCGCGTGCTCAACCTGTCCGAGTGGAAGATTGCCACCACCATCTTGTTCCCCGCAGTGCTGCCTTACATGCTGACCGGCGTGCGGCTGGCCGTGGGCACCGCGTGGCTCGTCATCGTAGCGGCAGAAATGCTGACCGGCGGCGTGGGCATTGGCTTCTGGGTCTGGGACGAGTGGAACAACCTCAACGTCAAGAACATCATCATCGCGATTTTTGTGATCGGCGGCGTGGGCTTGATCCTGGAATACGCCCTGATCCGCATCGCCACGGCCTTCACTTTTGAGGATGTCAAATCATGAACAACGACAGCAAGTACATCCAGATTCAGAGCGTCGAGCAAACGTTCAAAACCAACAAAGGTTTTTTCCCAGCGCTGCGTGACATCCACTTAGACATCGCCAAAGGCGAGTTCGTGGCTCTGATCGGACACTCCGGTTGCGGCAAGTCCACCTTGCTCAACCTCATCGCCGGACTGACCACACCTACGGCGGGTGTGCTGCTGTGCGCCAACCGCGAGATCGCGGGCCCGGGCCCCGAGCGTGCGGTGGTGTTCCAAAACCATTCGCTGCTGCCGTGGCTCACCTGCTTTGACAACGTGCACTTGGGCATCGAGCGGGTGTTTGGTGCAACCGAAAACAAAGCCCAGCTGCGCGCCCGTACCGATGCGGCGCTGGCCATGGTGGGCCTGACCCATGCCGCGCAAAAGCGTCCCGGCGAAATCTCAGGCGGCATGAAGCAGCGCGTGGGCATTGCCCGAGCTTTGGCCATGGAGCCCAAAGTGCTGCTGATGGACGAGCCCTTTGGCGCTCTGGACGCGCTGACCCGCGCCAAGCTGCAAGACGAATTGCTGGAGATCGTGGCCCGTACCCAAAGCACCGTGGTCATGGTCACGCACGATGTTGACGAGGCCGTGCTGCTGTCCGACAAGATCGTGATGATGACCAATGGCCCCGCTGCCACGATTGGCGAGGTGCTGAGCGTGGACTTGCCACGCCCCCGCCAACGCGTGGAACTGGCCGAAAGCGTTGAATACCAGCGCTACCGCAAAGCGGTGATCGACTTCCTCTACACGCGCCAAGCGCATGTGGAAAAAACCGCTTAAGGAGAAGACCATGGACATGCGTGTCAATGCGAAAGAGAAAATGAAACTGGTCATGGTCGGCAATGGCATGGCTGGGGTTCGGGCCATCGAAGAGCTGCTCAAGCTCGCCCCTGACCTGTACGACATCACCGTGTTCGGCGCCGAGCCGCACCCCAACTACAACCGGATCCTGCTCTCGCCCGTGCTGGCCGGGGAGCAAACGCTGGACGAAATCGTGCTCAACGACTGGGCCTGGTACAAAGACAACGGCATCACACTGCACGCGGGTTGGAAAGTCACGGCAGTCGACCGCGTCCAGCGCACCGTGAGCGCCGAAAACGCCGCAGGCGAAACGCTGACGACGCCTTACGACCGACTGGTGATCGCCACTGGCTCCAACCCCTTCATCCTGCCCTTGCCCGGCAAAGACTTGCAAGGCGTATTGGCCTACCGCGATATCGCCGACACCCAAGCCATGATCGACGCGGCAACGCAGTACAAGCATGCGGTCGTCATCGGCGGAGGCCTGCTCGGCCTGGAAGCGGCCAACGGCCTGATGAAGCGAGGGATGCAAGTCACCGTGGTGCATGTGAGCGATTGGTTGATGGAACGCCAACTCGACAAAGTGGCCGCGCAAATGCTGCAAGCCTCGCTTGAAGCACGCGGCATGCAGTTCCGCATGAACGCTCAGACAGCAGCCTTGATCGGAGACGAGACGGGACGGGTCAACCAAGTTGAATTCAAGGACGGCACGCATGTGCGCGCCGACCTGGTGGTCATGGCCGTGGGCATCCGCCCCAACACAGCGCTGGCCGAAAGCATGGGCCTGCATGTGAACCGGGGCATCGTGGTGAGTGACACATTGCAAACCGTGACCGACCCGCGCATCTGGGCAGTGGGCGAATGCGCCACACACCGAGGCATTGCCTACGGTCTGGTGGCCCCGCTGTTTGAGCAAGGCAAAGTGCTGGCCAACCACCTGGCCGAGTTCGGCATTGGCCGCTATCTGGGCTCACAGACCTCGACCAAGCTCAAGGTCACCGGCATCGACCTGTTCAGCGCGGGCGACTTCATGGGAAGCCCGGAGTGCGAAGAGATCGTGATGAGCGACCCGGCCGGCGGCGTGTACAAAAAGTTGGTGCTCAAGGGTGACCAACTGGTGGGTGCTTGCCTGTATGGCGACACGGTGGACGGCAGCTGGTATTTCAAGTTGCTGCGTGACGGGCGCAGCGTGGCCGATATCAGAGACAAGCTGATGTTTGGCGAGTCCAACATCGGCGACGTGGGCCACCAGGGCCAGAGCAAAGCCGCCGCCATGGCCGACACCGACGAAGTGTGTGGCTGCAACGGCGTGACCAAGGGCGCGATCTGCAAGGCCATCAAGGACAAAGGTCTGTTCACACTCGACGAAGTGCGCAAACAGACCAAGGCCAGCGCCAGCTGCGGCTCCTGCACCGGACTGGTCGAGCAGATTTTGATGTTCACCGCCGGTGGCGACTATTCGGCCACACCCAAACTCAAACCCATGTGCGGTTGCACCGAGCACGGCCACCAGGCGGTGCGCGACGCGGTGCGCGACAACAAACTGCTCACGGTGGGTGGCGTGTTCAAGTTCATGGGCTGGCGCACGCCCAATGGCTGCGCCAGCTGCCGGCCCGCCGTCAACTACTACCTGATCAGCACCTGGCCCAAAGAGGCGCAGGACGACCCGCAAAGCCGATTCATCAACGAACGCAGCCACGCCAACATCCAAAAAGACGGCACCTACAGCGTGATCCCGCGCATGTGGGCGGGCGAGACCACCGCCGCCGAGCTGCGCCGCATCGCCGATGTGGTCGACAAGTACCAGATCCCGACCGTCAAGGTCACGGGCGGTCAACGGATCGACTTGCTGGGTGTGAAAAAAGAAGACCTGGTGGATGTGTGGAAAGACATCGGCATGCCTTGCGGCCACGCTTATGCCAAGGCCCTGCGCACGGTCAAAACCTGCGTGGGCAGCGAGTGGTGCCGCATGGGCACGCAAGACAGCACGCAAATGGGCAAGGACCTGGAGAAAGCCATGTGGCGCATGTACGCGCCGCACAAGGTCAAGTTTGCGGTGTCGGGCTGCCCTCGCAACTGTGCAGAAGCGGGCATCAAGGACGTGGGCATCATCGGCGTGGACTCAGGCTGGGAGATGTATGTCGGCGGCAACGGTGGCATCAAAACAGAAGTAGCGCATTTTTTCACCAAGCTCAAGACCGCCGAAGAGGTGCTGGAGTACACCGGCGCTTTCATGCAGCTGTACCGCGAAGAAGGCTGGTACCTGGAGCGCACGGTGCACTACATCAACCGGGTGGGGCTGGACTACGTGAAGAAAAAGATCTTGGAAGACGCCGGTTTGCGCCAAGCCCTGTGGGCCAAGCTGCAAGCCGCGCTCGACGGCGAACCTGACCCGTGGTTTGAGTTGCAAGAAGCCAAGGTGGACACCCGCCAGTTCGCGCCCCTGACCACCGCCTGAATCAAGACAAGGAATTCCCATGACCACATGGACAGAAATCTGCCGGATGGAAGACATCCCAGTGCTGGGCTCTCGCCGCGTGGCGCGTGACCATGGACTCGACGTGGCCGTGTTCCGCAACGACGCCGATGAGGTGTTCGCCCTGCTCGACCGCTGCCCCCACAAAGGGGGCCCGCTGTCGCAAGGCATCGTGTTTGGCACCCGGGTGGCCTGCCCGCTGCACAACTGGACCATCGACCTGTGCGACGGCCAGGCGCAAGCCCCCGACGAAGGTTGCACGCCGCGCTTTGACGTCAAGGTGGAGGCTGGCGTGGTGTTTTTGAATGCACACGAATTGGTCGGTCATGCCACCGACCTGACGCGGCCCATGGCAGGCCCGGTCTCTCGCAAAACGACTTGAGTCTGAACCCACGCCCATGATCCCCATCCTGCAAGAAACCAAATCCACCTGCCCCTATTGCGGCGTGGGCTGCGGCGTGGTCATCGCATCGCAGGGCGCGCAAATCACCGGGGTGCGCGGGGATCCAGACCATCCGGCCAATTTCGGCCGTTTGTGCACCAAGGGCCAGTCGCTGCACCTGACGGCCGCGCCCCAAGTCACCGAACAAACCCGCTTGCTCACGCCCCAGTGGCGGCCTGTGCGGGGTGAGGCCACCCAGGCGATGGACTGGAGCGACGCCATGGACATGGCCAGCCAACGCCTGGCCGCCATCGTGCAAAGCCACGGGCCAGACGCGCTGGGTTTTTACATCTCGGGTCAGCTGCTCACAGAAGACTATTACGTCTTCAACAAACTGGCCAAAGGCCTCTTAGGCACCAACAACATCGACAGCAACTCACGCCTGTGCATGAGCAGCGCTGTGGCGGGTTATAAGATGACGCTGGGGGCCGACGCCCCGCCCGCGTGCTACGAGGACATCGCGCACGCGCAGTGCCTGTTCATCGCAGGCAGCAATGCCGCTTGGGCGCACCCTATTTTGTTTCGCCGCATCGAAGACGCCAAGCGTGCCAACCCGGCGCTCAAGATGGTCGTGGTCGATCCGCGCAGAACCGACACCGCCGACATGGCCGACCTGCACTTGGCCATCCAGCCCGGCACCGACGTGATGCTGTTCCACGGTCTGCTGCACATCATGCTGAGCCAAGGCTGGACGCAAGCAAGCTACATCGCCGCCCACACCAGCGGCTTTGAAGCCCTGCAAGTGCTGGTGGCCGACCACACGCCTGCGCATGTGGCGCAGATTTGCGGCGTGCCCGAAGCCGACCTCTACACCGCCGCCCGCTGGTTTGCGGGTGTTCAAGAGGAAAGCGCTGACCGCACCCCCACCCTGAGCCTGTATTGCCAGGGCCTGAACCAGTCGAGCAACGGCACCGCCAAAAACGCGGCGCTCATCAACCTGCACTTGGCCACGCAGCAAATCGGTCGCCCCGGCGCAGGCCCCCTGTCATTGACTGGCCAGCCCAACGCCATGGGTGGGCGCGAAGTCGGCGGCATGGCCAACCTGATGTCGGCCCACCGCGACCTGGCCAACCCGCAGCACCGTGCCGAAGTGGCCGCGCTCTGGGGTGTGGCCGATGTGCCCGCCAAACCGGGCCTCACTGCTGTAGAGATGTTCGAAGCCGCTGCCGACGGGCAAATCAAAGCCTTGTGGATCGCTTGCACCAACCCCGCGCAGTCCATGCCTGACCAGAAAACAGTGCGCCGCGCTCTGCAACGTGCCGAGTTCGTGGTGGTGCAAGAAGCCTTTGCCACCGCCGCAACGTGCGACTACGCCGACCTGCTGTTGCCCGCCACCACCTGGGGCGAAAAAGAAGGCACGGTGACCAACAGCGAGCGGCGCATCAGCCGTGTGCGCGCCGCCGTGGCGGCACCTGGCCAGGCCCGGGCAGACTGGGCGATTGCCGCTGACCTGGGCCAGCGCCTGGCGGTGGCGCTGGGCCGCCCGCAAGACGCCCGTTTGGTGGCATTCACCACACCCGAGTCGGTCTGGAACGAGCACCGCGAAAGCACAAGAGGCCGCGACCTTGACATCACGGGTCTGAGCTACGCCCGCCTGGAAATCACAGGCCCTGCCCAATGGCCAATGCCCGAGGGAGCCAGCACCGGGCAAGCCCGTTTGTATGCCGACGGGAGATTCCCGACAGCCGACGGCCGCGCCCGATTTGCCGCCGTCAGCTGGCAGCCCGTGGCCGAAGAGCGCGTGTCGCAGTTCCCGTTTTCTCTGACCACAGGCCGCCTGCGCGACCAGTGGCACGGCATGACCCGCACCGGCACCGCAGGTCGCCTGTTTGCCCACAGCCCCGAGCCTTGCGTACAAATGAACCCGCGAGACGTACAGCGCCTTGGCCTGCAAGACGGCGAGCTGGTGCAAGTGCGCAGCAAGCGGGGCAGCCTGGTGCTGCCGGTGCAGGCCAGTGCGCAAGTGGCAGCCTCGCAGGCCTTCATCGCCATGCACTGGGGCCCTGAAGTGCTCAGTGGCCGGGATGCACAAGGCGAAGCTGGGCTGGGCGTGAACGTGCTCACCACATCGAGCTACTGCGCCACCTCCAAACAACCCGAACTGAAACACGCGGCAGTGCAAATTACCCGCGCCGCCCTGTCGACCGATGCCACCTGGCAAATGTCAGCCATGGCTTGGCTGCCCAAGGACACCGTCTGGACCGTGCGCCAGCAATTGCAAAAACTGCTGCCGCAATTCGATTTTGCTTACCTGGTGCCCTTCACCGATGCCAGCGCGGCTCTGACCGACCAGACCCCGCGCACCGGCTTGATCCTGCGCACGGCCTGCAGCCAACCTGTCGGTGCAGCGCTGCTGCACACCGTGGCCGAGGCCCTGGGACTGAACAGCCCAGACACCCTGCACTACCAGGACGCGGTGCGCGTGCAGCGACGCTCGGTCAAGCTGAGCACACCCCATGAAAATGGCCAGCGCAAGCTGCAAGGCTTTCTGGTCGCTGGCGACAGCCGCTCAGCCCGCTGGCTCAAAACCTTGCTGCACGAATCCACACCGCTGAACTGGCCCGCCCGCCAATGGCTGAGGGCGTCCGACGCACCACCCGAAGGCGCAGCCCCCGTCAGCCGCCAGGTGTGCAGCTGCCTGAATGTGCGCGAAGACGCCATCGCGGCCTGCCTGCAAACCCAATCAGGCAGCGAAGACCAACGGCTGGCCGGGCTGCAGGGCCACTTGCGCTGCGGCACCCAATGCGGCTCGTGTGTGCCCGAGTTGCGCAAGATCATCCGGCTGGTGGCACAGGCTGCCTGAAGCCTGAACACACATACCCATATAACGAACAGTTATCTGACTTCCTTCACAATCCAGCCAATGGGAATCGGCCACTACATCAAGGACATCGGACGCGGCAAAGACGGCGCGCGTGCGCTCGGCCGCGTACAAGCCGCTGACCTGATGGGCCTGATCCTCGACCAGCAAGTGAGTGACCTGGAGCTGGGCGCGTTTTGCATCGCCATGCGCATCAAGGGCGAGACGCCCGAAGAGATGGCCGGCTTTCTGGACGCTACCCATGCTCGGCTG
>CANBTZ010000092.1 GCA_947372495.1 Comamonadaceae bacterium
CCAGCATGGACTTTACGCTGGCGACCAGGGGCGGCAGATGTTGATTGACCACGGCTTGGATGCGGGTGTTCATACGCATGCCATGACTTGCTCATAGCGGCACAGCTTCAGCCAGGACTTGCGCTCTGACGTGAGGGTTCAACTCGTGCGCAGGAACCAGATCCACATTGCGATTCAACAAATCACCCAGCCCTTGCGCCAAAGGCATGCGCTGGGTGAACAGGTCGTAACCACGAGGAAAATCGACCAGAAAATCTACATCGCTGTCTGAAGTTTCTTCACCACGCGCCACGGACCCAAAAACGCGCAAACGAGAGGCCCCAAACTGGGCAGCAATGCTGTTCAGGCTGGGGTTCATCTGACGAAGTTGGTCGAGCAGCATGGCAGATTCCCTTCAAGGCTCACGATTTTGGCTCAAAACACAAAACCAGTGCGCGCATCAATCCGCCCGGTAGTTGGGCGCTTCTTTGGTGATCTGAACGTCGTGGACATGGCTTTCGCGGATGCCCGCAGCGGTGATTTCCACAAACTGCGATTCGTTGTGCATGGCCTCAATCGTCGCGCAGCCGCAGTAACCCATGCTGGCGCGCAAGCCGCCGGCCATCTGGTAAATGATGGACACGACCGAGCCTTTGTAGGGCACGCGGCCTTCAATGCCTTCGGGCACCAGTTTGTCGGCGTTGGGGTTGCCGGTGCTGGATTCTTGGAAGTAGCGGTCCGCACTGCCCTGCTGCATAGCGCCGATGGAGCCCATGCCGCGGTAGCTTTTGTAGCTGCGGCCTTGGAACAACACGATTTCGCCAGGCGCTTCTTCGGTGCCCGCGAACATGCCGCCCATCATCACGGTGCCAGCGCCTGCTGCGATGGCCTTGGCGAAGTCGCCGCTGTAGCGGATGCCGCCGTCGGCAATGAGTGGCACACCCGTGCCCAAGAGGGCCGTGGCCACAGAGTCCACCGCCATGATTTGTGGCACACCCACGCCTGCCACGATGCGCGTGGTGCAAATCGAGCCAGGGCCGATGCCGACCTTGACGCCATCAGCGCCGGCCTCGACCAAGGCCAAAGCCGCAGCGCCCGTGGCGATGTTGCCGCCAATGACTTCGATGTGAGGGTAGTTTTGTTTGACCCAGCGCACGCGGTCGATCACGCCTTTGCTGTGGCCGTGCGCGGTGTCCACCACGATGGCGTCGACACCTGCGCGAGACAGTGCCTCAACGCGTTCTTCGGTGCCCTCGCCCACGCCCACAGCCGCGCCCACGCGCAGCTTGCCCGCGGCATCACGCGCGGCGTTAGGAAAGTTCAGTTGTTTGGTGATGTCCTTGACGGTGATCAGGCCCTTGAGTTCAAAGGCATCGTTGACCACCAGCAGGCGTTCGAGTTTGTGTTTGTTGAGCAGGTGCTTGGCTTGCTCGGGCGTGGTGCCCTCGGGCACGGTGATCAGGCGCTCACGCGGGGTCATGATTTCGCTGACCTTTTGGTCGTAGCGGGTCTCAAAGCGCAAATCGCGGCCAGTGACGATGCCCACCACTTGGCGGCCGTCGCAGACCGGAAAGCCCGACACACCCAGCTCGTCTGACAAGGCCATGACTTGGCGCACAGTGGTGTCGGGGGTGATGACGACCGGGTCGCGCAGCACGCCGGACTCGTAACGCTTGACCTTGGCCACTTGAGCGGCTTGCTCTTGCGCTGTCAGGTTTTTGTGAACGATGCCGATGCCGCCTTCTTGCGCAATGGCAATGGCCAAACGCGCTTCGGTCACGGTGTCCATGGCAGCAGACACCAGGGGCAGGTTCAGGCGGATGTTTCGGGTGAATTGCGTCGCGAGCGACGTGTCCTTGGGCAGGACTTGGGAGTAGGCGGGGACGAGGAGAACGTCGTCAAAAGTCAGGGCTTTACCGAGTAGGCGCATAAGCTAAGGCTCCAAAAAAAGGATTGTACCCGCGCTCGCCAAAGGATGACCCTGCCCCGCATCTGAAATTCCGAGCGCTCAGGGATTTTGGTAATGCAGCACCTTGAGCGATTTTTCGGGGTCCACGTCCACAAATGCGGCCGGATTGGCCAGCCGTTCGATGAATTTCAGGCTGGGCGCGGCCTCGGCCACCTGACGGTGCAAAAAAGCCGTGTCCAGCTCGGGGGCGTTCAAGCACAGCAGCACATGGCCCTGGGGCTCCAGCAAATCGGGCAAACGCCGGATCAGCTTGATGTAATCCTTGGTGGCAATGAAGCTGCCCTTTTGGTAGCTGGGCGGATCAATGACGATGATGCCGTAAGGCCCCATTTTGTTGATCTTGCCCCAGGTCTTGAAGATGTCGTGCCCTAAAAAACGGGCTTTGGGCGGCAGACTGTTGAGCCGGTGATTTTGTTGCCCCACGGCCAGCGCACCCTGGCTCATGTCGAGGTTAACGACTTGCGCCGCGCCGCCCTGCAAGGCCACCACCGAAAACGCGCAGGTGTAGGCAAAGAGGTTGAGCACGTTTTCATGCAGGGCGTGTTTTTTCAGCCAGGCTCGGCCATTGGCCATGTCCAGAAACAGGCCATGGTTCTGACCGCGCATCACGTGCACCAGGTACTGAGCGCCCTGCTCGGTCACCACATGCGGTTCGGGCACATTGCCGGCCATCAAGCGGGTTTCGGCTTGGCCTGTGGCGCGGCACTGGTACACCCAGTTGAGCGGGGCCTCAGGCGCAAGCTCTTGCCAACGGGCTTGCAGGGCTTGGTGGCACGCCGTCAAATCGTCTTCGCTCACGACCTTGAAGCTGGTCAAGACCCAGACGGGGGCAAACCAATCGAGTGTCCAGTGATCGCAGTCAGGGTAGACAGCGCCCCGGCCATGAAAAACACGGTGGGCATCCGAGGTGTTCTCCATCTGCGAGATGGCGTTCAGCAAGGCTTGCATGTTCAGTACCCTGCCGCCGAGCCGCTCTTGCGGTTGGCAAACAAGACGGTTCGGCCCTTGCCCTGGCGTTTGAATCGTTGACGGCGGGCCACCTTGGGGTCGACCTGGAGCGGTCGGTACAACTCCACGCGGTCCCCCGAGCGCAGGGCTGCGGTCCATTCGGCTTTGCGGCCCCAAATGCCGGGCTGCATGAATTTGAGTTTGCTCAGATCCGCTGCCGTGAGCACTTGATCAGACGATTGACACAAGGCCATGCAGGCATCCACGGCCGCCTCCAGTGTGGCGCCTACAGGCAGTCGCACGCTGTGCTCGTGAATTTGCCGGGCTTGCAGACTCCAGCACACGGTGATGTCGATCAGCGGCTCAGCCATAAACGACTTCAGCGCGCTTGACAAAGGCGTCCACCAAACTGCCAGCGATCTTGTCAAACACAGGCCCGACCAGGGCCGCCAGTGTGGCGCTCGAAAAGCCGTATTGCAGGTCCAACTCGACCTTGCAAGCGCGTTGCGTGCCGTCACCCACGGGCAAGAATCGCCAGGTGCCATTCAAGTCAGAGAACGGTCCTTTGACCAAGGCCATCACCACGGAGCGGCCTTGCTCGTGGGTGTTGCGCGTCGTGAAGGTCTGCTTGAGCCCACCCAAACTGATGCCCACCTCAGCGAGCATGCTTTGGGCATCTGACTCCAAGACACGAGACTGGTCGCACCACGGCAAAAACTCGGGGTAACGCGCCACGTCGGTCACGAGGCGAAACATTTCATCCGGGCTGTACCAGATGAGGACGGACTTGTGGATATTCTTCATACAATGGTGCGATTGTAGTTTTCCAGCCCGGCGTTTTGCTTCTTGCCCGCTTGGATCTCCTTGAGAACGGCCAGCCCGTCCCTATCTGCTCACCATGGCCACCACCAAAAAAACAACTGCCGCCCCCACCTTTGCCAAGATCGCTGAGAACAAGAAGGCGGCCTTCGATTATTTTTTCGAAGAGCGCTACGAAGCAGGCATGGTGCTGGAAGGCTGGGAGGTCAAGGCCATTCGAGAAGGCAAGGTGCAGCTGACCGACGGCTATGTGGTGATCCGCAATGGCGAGCTGTTCATCATTGGCTGCTTGATCAACCCGCTCAAGACTGCATCGACCCACATCAACCCTGAGGCGGCACGCACGCGCAAGCTGCTGCTGAACAAAGAAGAGATCAAGCGGCTGATCGGCAAGATCGAGCAAAAGGGCTACACCCTGGTGCCGATCAACCTGCACTGGAAGTCAGGCAAGGTCAAATGCGACATCGCACTGGCCAAGGGCAAGGCCGAGCACGACAAACGCGACACCATCAAGGACCGAGAAGGCAAGCGCGAAGTTGAACGCGCCATGAAGAGCCGCCACCGCTGAATTGAATGTGGGAGCCCCACCCTCAAGGCGATATAGCACCTGAGCTGAGCACAAGCCTATCGCGGCGGGGTCGCCACTCCTACATCAAATCGCGCAGCGGGTGGTGGTCCGCAGGCCAGGGGCTCACAAAGAAACGCGCAGCCTCAGCGGCATCCACGTCCTCAACCCGGGCCGGTTTCCAGTTTGGCGTGTGGTCCTTGTCGACCGCCAGAGCCCGAATGCCCTCTACCGTGTCGCTGTCGCCCACTGCACGCAAGTGGAAGCAGTGGTGCACCATGTCGCGCTCCATGCGCAGGTCGTCTGCCAGGCCCATCTGACGTGCGCGGCGAATTTGCTCAAGCACCACGTTCAGCATCAATGGCGAGCGGTGACGCAAGGCATGGGCCGTTTTCTGACTCCACTCGTCAGAGGCCGACTCCAGCTTGTCCAACATGGCTGACACACTGGACAGCCCAAAGACCTCGTCAATCAGCGGCTGGGGCGTGAGTTTTTCGGGGGTCATGGCGCCCGCTTGCGCCAGCACCCAACGCTCCACCGATTCGGCATTTTCAAAAGGACTGCTGATCAGTTTTTGCCAGATCGGTTCGAGCATGCCGCTGGGCAAAGCGATGTCCGCCAATTTGGCGGCCACAGCTTGTGGGCCTGTCAGCATGTGGCCCGTGAGGCCCAGGTACTCACCCAGACGTCCAGGACAACGGCTCAAGAAAAATCCACCGCCCACATCGGGGAACAAGCCGATGTTGGTTTCGGGCATGGCCATCTTGGTGCGTTCGGTCACCACACGCACGCTGGCGCCCTGGCTGATGCCCATGCCGCCGCCCATGACGATGCCGTCCATGAATGCGATGTAAGGCTTGCTGTATGTGTGGATCAGGTGGTTGAGGCGGTACTCTTCGGTGAAAAAATCGCCCAGCGAAGCGTCACCGGCATGCGCCGCCTGATGGAAAAAGCGGATGTCGCCGCCTGCGCAAAAGCCGCCAAACGGGCCTTCTTTGCCCGTGCCGCGAACGGCCACAGCCAACACTTGCGGGTCATCTTGCCAAGCCTTCAGCGCCAGAGTCAGCGCGCGCACCATGTCCAGAGACAAGGCATTCAGCGCCTTGGGGCGGTTCAGTGTGATGCAGCCAATGCGGCCTTCGACAGATACAAGAACATCAGACATGGTTGCTTCTCCAGCCCAACCATTCGTTGAGCAGCAATGCAGACAGTACCAGAACGCCGCCGAGCAGCACGCTCGGTTGCGGCGCTTCGTTCGCGCCCAGCCAAGCCAGGGCGATACCAAAGACAATTTCGAGCAAGGCCAGCAAGGCGACCTCAGGTGCCTTGAGCACGCGAGCGCAGATGACCGACAAAGCGCAAGGAATGGCGAGCTGAAACGTGCCCAGCACAGCCAACCAAGCCACATCGTGCATCGAGGCCTGAAACGGCCAGGCCATGGGCAGTGCGAACAGCGTCGAGATCAGAGCGCCCAGCAAAACAGAAGGCACCAAGTCGAGGTCCAGGCCTTCGGCATGGCTTTTTTGAACCAGCGTCCACTGCACAGAGCCTGCAATGGGCACGCACAAAGCCACCAATGAACCGAGCAGAAAATTAGGCGCGCCCAGACTGAGCTGGCTGCCATACATCCAACCAATGCCGATGCCCGCCAGCGCGATGGCGCCCCATGTGCGCCGGGGCAAGCGGTGCCCCAAAAAAATGCGGGTGATCAAGGCGGTGAGCAAGGGCCCCAGCGCCATGGTGATCAGCACATTGGCCACCGCCGTCAGCGTCAAGGCCAACATGAAAGCGGTGAACATGACGCTCCAGCACACGCCAGAGAGCCAAAAATATGGACTGCGCCAGGGCAAGCGCGACCAAACACCCCTGCCCTGCCATAGAGGCAAGATGATGATCAGCGACAGCAGCGTGAAGAAGCTGCGCCAAAACGTCACCTCGAAGCTGCGGGCCTGCTCAAGGTGGCGGGTCACGACCCCGGCGATGGACCACATGGCTGTGACCCCCACCATGAGCGCGACCGCCTGAGCGTGCCTGAGCTTCACCAGCGACTCAGATCACTTGTTGCGCTTGCGGTCGCTTTCCTTCAGGAAGCGTTTGCGCAGACGAACGCTCTTGGGCGTGATTTCGACCAGTTCGTCGTCCTCGATGAACTCCACACCGTATTCCAGTGTCAAATCAATCGGGGGCGTGATCTTGATCGCGTCTTCCTTGCCAGAGACACGGAAGTTGGTCAGCTGCTTGGTGCGCGTGGCGTTCACCACCAAGTCGTTGTCACGGCTGTGGATGCCCACAATCATGCCTTCGTACACCGGATCGTTCGCCTTGACGAACATGCGACCGCGGTCGTCAAGTTTGCCCAGGGCGTAGGTGAAGATTTCACCGTCGTCCATGGAGATCAGCACACCGTTCTTGCGGCCGCCGATGTCGCCCTTATGCGGCTCATAGCTGTCGAAGATGTTGGAGATCAGACCGGAACCACGGGTCAAGTTCAGGAATTCGTTGGAGAAACCAATCAGGCCACGGGCCGGGATGCGGTATTCCAAACGGACGCGACCGCGGCCATCGGGTTCCATGTTGACCAGCTCGCCCTTGCGCTCGCCCAGGGCTTGCATCACGCCGCCTTGGTGACCTTCTTCGATGTCGGCCGTGACCAATTCGATAGGCTCATGGCGCTCGCCGTTCACATCACGGAACAAAACGCGTGGCTTGGACACTGCCAGCTCATAGCCTTCGCGGCGCATGTTTTCCAGCAAAATGGTCAGGTGCAATTCACCGCGACCGGCCACTTCAAAGATACCGTCTTCATCGGTTTCTTTCACGCGCAGAGCCACGTTGTGTTGCAGTTCTTTTTGCAGACGGTCCCAGATCTGGCGGCTGGTGACGTACTTGCCTTCGCGGCCTGCCAATGGCGAGGTGTTCACGCAGAAGTTCATGGTCAAAGTGGGCTCGTCCACTTGGAGCATCGGCAATGGGGTGGGGTTGGTCGGATCGGTCACGGTCACGCCAATGTTGAGGTCGGCAATGCCGTTGATCAACACGATGTCGCCAGGACCGGCTTCGGTCACTTGCACGCGGTCCAGACCTTGGAAGGTCAGCACTTGGTTGACACGGCCTTTGATGGTCGAGCCGTCTGGGCCTTCCATGACGACCACGTCCATGTTGGGCTTGATGGTGCCTTGGCTGATGCGGCCCACACCGATGCGGCCAACGAAGGTGGAGAAGTCCAGCGCGGAAACTTGCAGCTGCAAAGGCGCCGCAGGGTCACCTGCATTAGGCTTGACGTGCTTGAGCACGGTGTTGAACAGGGCCGACATGTCAGGGCCCCACTGCTCACCAGGCGCGCCTTCTTCGAGCGATGTCCAGCCATTGATGCCCGAGGCATACACCACAGGGAAGTCCAGCTGCTCGTCGTTGGCACCGAGTTTGTCGAACAGGTCAAAAGCGGCGTTCACCACTTTGTCGGGGTTGGCACCGGGTTTGTCGACCTTGTTCACGACCACGATGGGCTTGAGGCCCAAGGCCAAAGCTTTCTTGGTCACGAAACGTGTCTGAGGCATGGGGCCTTCTTGCGCATCGATCAACAGCACCACGCCGTCGACCATGGACAAAGCGCGTTCGACTTCGCCGCCGAAGTCCGCGTGTCCGGGGGTGTCCACGATGTTGATGTGGGTGCCTTCCCAGCTCACAGCGCAGTTCTTGGCCAAGATGGTGATACCGCGCTCACGTTCGATGGCGTTGTTGTCCATCACGGTGTCGACCACTTTTTCGTGGTCAGCGAAGGTGCCCGACTGTCGCAGCAATTGGTCGACCATGGTGGTTTTACCGTGGTCAACGTGCGCGATGATGGCGATGTTGCGAATTTGCTTGCTCATGCTCTCTCTTTTCATTAAACCTGCGCGGCCAGCAAAGGCGTGGAAGCAGGTGAGTTTTCTAAAATCTGTTGAATTTCGATCGGGCTCAACAATCGACCCGGAATCAGTTCGCCACCTCGCACATGCGCTGTTCCCAGCAATGCGCGCGGATCATCTCCATAGACGGCGACATGATCACAATCATCCCAAGGGCCGCGTCGGCGCACCCCACTCAAAAAACGGCCAGCGTTTTCACTGTCCAGGCTCACCTCGGTGTACCCAGGCAGCAACACATCCACAGGCTGCAGCGCGTCCAGGCGAGAGGCCTCGTCCAGCGACTCCAGCTCGGGCAGCGTCACACACTGCGACGCGTCAAACGGGCCCGTTGCCACACGGCGCAGCGCCACCAAATGCCCGCCGCAACCCAAAGCTTCGGCAATGTCTTCGCCCAAAGTGCGAATGTAAGTGCCCTTGCTGCACGCCACGCGCAAGCGCAAAAATGGCGCATCGCCCTGCAGTTGCATGTCCAGCAGTTCCAGGTCATGGATCACCACGTTGCGCGCCTCGCGCTCCACGGTTTCACCCTCACGGGCATATTCGTACAAGGCCTTGCCATCTTTTTTCAAGGCGCTGTACATCGGCGGCACTTGGCTGATGGGCCCCATAAATCGGTCCAACACTTCCACGACCATACCCGGTGTACATGACACTTCGCGGACAACGGTCACATCGCCTTCAGCGTCGGCCGTGCTGGTCTTGACCCCCAAACGCACGGTGGTCTCGTAAACCTTGTCCGCATCCAGGTGCTGCTGACTGAACTTCGTTGCCGCACCGAAGCACAAAGGCAAAACGCCTGTGGCCAAAGGATCCAAGGTGCCCGTGTGGCCCGCTTTTTCAGCGCGCAACAACCACTTGACCTTTTGCAAAGCCTGGTTGCTGGACAGTCCCAGCGGTTTATCGAGCAACATCACCCCATGCACAGGGCGCCGTTGCACCCTGGTGCGTGGCGCTGTGGTCATTCGGCGTCGTCTTTGGCTCGAGAGGCCACGGCCTTGGAGATCAAGGCGTTCATGTCGGACGCACGCTCAGTGGTGCGGTCAAACATGAAATGCAATGTGGGCACCGTGTGGATGTGCAGCCGCTTGAACAAACCATTGCGCAAGAAACCGGCCGCAGCGTTCAGCCCTTCGGTGGCTTCGTCGGGCTTGCCCGTCAGCACACTGAAGAACACTTTGGCATGAGCGTAATCGGGTGTCACCTCGACCGCGTTGATCGTGACCATGCCCACGCGCGGGTCTTTCAACTCGCGCGCGATCAGTTCGGCCAGATCCCTTTGGATCTGGTCGGCCACGCGGAAGCCGCGGTTGGGAACGGATGAAACCTTCTTGCGGGCCATTTACAGCGTTCTCGCGATTTCCTTAACGTCAAAGAACTCGAGCTGATCGCCCTCTTTGATGTCGTTGTAGTTCTTGAGCTTGATACCGCACTCGAAGCCTTCTTTGACTTCGCGCACGTCGTCTTTGAGGCGTTTGAGCGAGTCAAGTTCACCGGTGTAAATGACGACGTTGTCGCGCAACAAGCGGAACTTGGCATT
>CANBTZ010000093.1 GCA_947372495.1 Comamonadaceae bacterium
TGCAATGTGCCCAGCGTGTTTGTGCATGGGGGCTCGGCCTTGCCCGGCCAGATGCCGGGCGATTTTCCTGGTGTTCGGGGCCGCGACCTGAACGTGGTCGACACCTACGAAACCATCGGCAAGGTGCTGGCCGGAGACGCCACCCAAGACGAGCTGGACGCGATCAGCCGCGCCTGCCTGCCCACAGCAGGCGCGTGCGCTGGCCAATTCACCGCCAACACCATGGGCATGGTGTCCGAGGCGCTGGGCCTGGCGCCCATCGGCTCCAGCATGGTGCCTGCGGTCTTCAGCGAGCGGGCGCCGCTGCTGCGCCGCGCTGCCAAAACCCTGATGGCGGCGGTGATGGGCGATGCGCCTTTGCCGCGCGACATCGTCACGCGCCAGGCGCTCGAAAACGCTTGCGCCGTGGTCTCCGCCACGGGCGGCTCGACCAATGCGGCCTTGCACATCCCGGCGATCGCCCACGAGGCAGGCATCCGCTTTCACCTGGACGATGTGGCCGAAGTGTTTGCCCGCACGCCGCTGATTGCCGACCTGCGGCCCGGTGGCCAATACCTGGCACGCGACATGTTCTACATCGGTGGGGCAGGTGTGGTGCTGCGTGAGTTGCTGCGCACAGGCCATTTGCATGGCGATGTGCTGACCTACACCGGCCGCACGCTGGCGCAGGAACTCGCCACGGCCAATGGGCCCGATGGCCAAGTGGTGCGCTCTGTCGAGCAGGCCTTGTCTTTGGACGGGGGTCTCGCCGTGCTCAAGGGCAATCTGTGCCCCGACGGTGCTTTGCTCAAGACCGCCGGACTCAAGACCTTGGTGCACCAAGGCCCTGCGCGGGTGTTTGAATCTGAAGAGCAAGCCCAGGCCGCCGTGCAGGCCATGCGCTACCAGCCGGGCGATGTGCTGGTGATCCGCAACGAAGGCCCCAAAGGCAGCCCGGGCATGCGCGAGATGCTGGGCATCACTGCTTTGCTCTACGGGCAGGGCATGGGTGACAAGGTGGCATTGCTCACCGATGGGCGGTTTTCTGGCGCAACGCGGGGTCTGTGCATTGGCTATGCCGGCCCCGAGGCGGCCGACAAAGGGCCGATTGCCGCGCTGCGCGATGGCGACATCATCACCATCGACGCCCGCCCCGAGTCGCGCAGCATTGCCGTGCAGCTGAGCGACGCCGAACTGGCGCAACGCCTGGCCCAGCTTCCCGCTGTCGCAGCGGCGGCGCATGGTGGCTTGCTCGAAAAGTATGCTTTGACCGTCCGCCCGAGCCACCAAGGGGCGGTCACCCATTCGGGCGCGGTCCATTGGCTGCGCGATGAATCTTGATTTTTGTGCGTGTGTTTTAACTTCAACCAGGAGACTTCCATGAGCATTTCCCGTCGTCAATTCGTTCAATCCACCAGCGCTGGTGCTTTGCTGGCCAGCTTGGGCCAACAGGTCATGGCCCAGGCCCAGATCGAGAGCTTCAAGATCGTCACCGGCTTTGCCGCAGGTGGCACCTCGGACACCACCTGCCGCCGCGTGGCCACGCGCATGACCGGCAGCTACGCCAAGGCCGCGGTGGTCGAAAACAAGACCGGCGCGGGCGGCCAGATCGCCATCCAGTTCGTCAAAAGCCAGCCTGCCGACGGCGCGACCATGCTGCAAACGCCCACCTCGATGCTGACGATTTACCCGCACATCTACAAAAAGCTCAGCTACGACCCGGCCACCGACCTGAGCCCCGTGTCGATCGCTTGCGTGTTCGACTTCGGCTTTGCCGTGGGCCCTGCCGTGCCTGAAAGCGTCAAGAACATCAACGACTTCATGGTCTGGGCCAAGGCCAACCCCACACTCGCCAACTTCGGCTCGCCCGCCGCAGGCTCCACACCGCACTTTGTGGGCGCCTTGCTGGGCCGCCATGCGGGTGTCGAGATCAAACACGTGGCTTACCGCGGCACCCAACCGGCCATGTTGGACCTGCTGGGCGGCCAGATTGCCGCCGTCAGCGGCCCGATCGGCGACATCACCCAGCACCTGCCCACGGGCAAGGTCCGCATCCTGGCCACGTCAGGTGCCAAGCGCAATCGTTTTGCGCCCGATGTGCCCACTTACGCCGAGCAAGGCCTCAAGGACATGGTGCACAGCGAGTGGTTCGCCTTCTTCCTGCCCGCCAAGGCCACGCCCGACGTGGTGGCACGCCTGAACGCGGCGGTCAAGGCTGCATTGGCGTCCAAGGACGTGGTGGACGGTTTGGCCACCTTCGGTTTGGAAGCCCTGTCCAGCACGCCTGCCGAGTTGTCCGAGCTGATCCGCAAGGACACCGCCAAGTGGGCACCCATCGTCAAGACCATCGGCTTCACCGCCGAGGCTTGAGTTTTTGATCCTGACTGGAGTTCGCGCCATGAATGCCGTTTTGAAACCTGTGCCTTCCGATGTCCCTGCACCTGCACACATGCACCCCGATGAATGGCAGGCGCGGCTCCAGCTGGCCAGTTGCTACCGCGTGTTCGCCATGCTCGGCTGGACCGAGATGATCTACAACCACATCACGCTGCGCTTGCCCGACAGCGTGACCGGTGGCGACAAGCAGTTTTTGATCAACCCCTTTGGTCTGCACTACAGCGAAGTCACCGCCAGCAACCTGGTCAAGATCAACATGCAAGGCGATGTGCTGGACGGCTCGTCCCACAAGGTCAACCCGGCCGGGTTCGTGGTCCATGCCACGCTGCATGCTGGCATTGAGGGCGCGCACTGCGTGATGCATACCCACACCACCGCTGGCGTGGCGGTGGCTTGCCTCAAAGACGGTCTCTCGCAAAGCAACTTTTATTCGGCGCAGCTGCACAACATGGTCGCGTACCACGACTTCGAGGGCATCACCATCCATGGTGAAGAGGGGCCGCGTGTCCTGCAAAGCATTGGCAACAAGCCGGCCGTGATTTTGCGCAACCATGGTCTCTTGACTTGGGGGCACACGTTGCCCCAAACCTTTGCGATCCTCTGGACACTGCAGCGTGCCTGCGAAATCCAGATGGCCACACTGAGCATGGGCCAGCCGATCCCGGTGTCTGAAGCGGTAGCCGCCAAATGCACACGCGACGCGCTGCAGTTCAACCCCAACCATGGGGCAGGACAAGACGTGTTTGACGCCTTGGTCCGTCAGGTGGACCGCATCGACAGCGGGTGGCGCGCATGAATGACAAAGGGAATCACGTGAAATTCAACAAAATTGCCATCGTCGGCGCAGGCGCCATCGGTGGCTGGATGGGGGTGCACTTGGCACGCACAGGCGCACAGCTCAGCGTGCTGGCGCGGGGTGACACCCTGGCGGCCTTGCAGCAAAACGGTTTGCAGTTGCACCAGGGCGGTGAACTGCACACGGTGGTCGTGAAGGCGTCCAACGATGCGGCGGTCTTGGGTGTGCAGGACTTGGTGGTGATCTCGGTCAAGGCCCCAGCGCTGGCTTCGGTGGCTGCGCAAGTGGGGCCGCTGATCGGCCCGGATACCGTCGTGCTCACGGCCATGAACGGCGTGCCTTGGTGGTTTTTGCAAGGCTTTGGCGGCCCGGTGGCGGGCCGCTCGCTGGACAGCGTGGACCCCGATGGCACCATCGCCCGTGCCTTGCCAGCGCAGCACATCATCGGTGGCGTGGTGCATGCCAGTTGCTCGGTCGATGCGCCGGGCGTGATCCGCCACCACTTTGGCGATGGCCTGATCGTGGGTGAGCCCTCTGGGCAAGCCACACCGCGCGCGCAGGCCTTGCATGCCTTGCTCAAGCAAGCGGGCTTCAACGCCACGCTCTCACCACAGATTCAAAAAGACATTTGGTACAAGCTCTGGGGCAACATGACCGTCAACCCGGTCAGTGCCATCACCGGGGCCACCACCGACCAGATCCTGGACGACGCGTTGGTGCGGGGCTTCATTTCGAGCGTGATGCTCGAAGCCAAGGCCATCGGCGAGCGCATCGGCATCCCGATCGACCAGAGCCCGGAAGACCGCCACGCCGTGACCCGCAAACTGGGGGCTTTCAAGACTTCCATGCTCCAGGATGTCCAGGCCCGCAAGCCGATTGAGCTCGATGCGCTGGTGGGCGCGGTGCGCGAATTGGGTCAAATGACGGGTGTCCACACACCATTCACCGATGCTTTGATGGGTTTGACCCGGGTATTCGTTAAAAATCTACAAAAGTAGTACTCAAGTGTTGTTAAACGATCTAAAACCACCATTTTAAATAAGATTCTTTAATAGACAGTAAAACTGGTTTTTGCAATAATTCACCCATCGACATCGCAAAACGCGAGGTCAGAGGAGAAAAATCATGTGGATGTCTATTGTTGTTGTTTCCGTGTTGTCTTTGGTGGTTTTGGCGCTGTACTTGAAAACCGTGCGCGACATCCAGGCTGAAGAAAAAGAAGAGGCGATGGTCCGCACCGAGCGTTTCCGTCAGCACATCCAGTCCCGCGAATGGGCTGGCGCCTGAGTCTTTTTGCGCGCTGGCGCTGAGCTTCAGTCGCCAGAATGTCACCGCCTCCAGGGGGCAGGCGGTTAAATTGTTTCGATGACCCAGTCCCCCTCCCGCCCGGCCCTGTCGGCCACCGCCTTCCTCACGCTCTTGCTGATCGCCCTGATGATGGGGGCCAACCATGTGTCGGCACGCCTGGCGTTCAACCACGGGGTGGATGTGGTCACGGCGGTGAGTTTTCGCAGCGGCGTCACCGCCTTGGTGGTCGGCCTCATCCTTTGGCGTCAACAGGTTTCCCTGAAGCTCACGCCGCGCCACAAAAAGTTCTTGCCCTTGATCGGTGTGCTGATCGCCGTTCAGAGTGTTTGCCTGTATTCCTCAGTGGCCCGACTGCCCGTGGCCCTGGCGCTGCTGGTGTTCAACACCTACCCCTTGTCGACCGCTTTTTGGGCACGCATGCTGTATGGGCACCGCCCCGAGCGCGCAGTGTTGTTGTCCATGCCCGTCATGCTGATCGGGCTGGCGCTGGCACTTGACGTGCTGGGCGCAGCTTCAGGCTTGGGCGCGGCTGCCCAGTGGGGGCAAATTGGCGCGGGCGTGGCCTTTGCCATGGGGGCTTCGGCCACCTTTGGGTTGGCGCTGGTCTGGACCCAGCACGAGGCGGGTGACCTCGACGGCCGCTTGCGCACCTTCACCACCATGGCCCAGGTGGCCGTATTGGCTTCGCTCACGGCGGTGGCCACCGGGGGCTTTCACCTGCCCGTGGACGCGCTGGGTTGGTGGGGTCTGGGCTTGCTCACCTTCTTGTACGGCACGGCCTTCACCATCATGTTCATCGTGCTGCCCAAGCTGGGTGTGGTGGGCAACTCGCCCATCATGAATGTGGAGCCGGTGTTTGCCCTGGTATTGGCTTGGGCCTTGCTTGGCCAGTCGATCGCCCCGATGCAGCTGGCCGGGGCGGCCATCGTGGTGGGCACCGTGGTGGCGCTGGGCTTGCGCAAGCGCTGAACAGGCCCATCTGCCTTGGGCGCTGTGCCAGCGCAGCCAGACTCAATCTTCGGCTTCTTGCTTGAGCTGCAAGGCCCGGTCGTACAACACGTTTTTGGATTCCCCTGAAATTTCAGCGGCGAGCTTGACGGCGGTTTTCAGCGGCAACTCTGGCAGCAGCAGTTTGAGCACGCGCTCACCTTCCCCTGTTGCAGCGGCCACAGGCGCGTCGTGCACGACCAGCGCGAACTCACCGCGTTGGCGCTCTGGCTTTTCAAGCAACCAGGCGGCCAGATCCTGTGCTGCCAGAGTTTCGATCTGCTCAAACTGTTTGGTCAGCTCGCGCCCCAGTGTCACGCGGCGCTCGCCCAGCACGGCCAAGGCTTGCGCCAGCGCTTCGATCCGGTGTGGGGCTTCAAGCAGCACCACGGCGCGGGGCTCGGCGGCCAGGGCCTGCACCGCACTTTGGCGCTCGGCCGACTTGGAGGGCAAAAAGCCCGCAAACACAAAGCCGTCGTCGCCCGTCATGCCGGAGGCGCTGAGCACGGTGACCACGCTGCTGGCACCGGGCAAAGGCAGCACGCGGTAACCCGCCGCGCGCACGGCCGCCACCAAGCGCGCGCCAGGGTCGCTGATGGCGGGGGTGCCCGCATCGCTCACATAAGCCACGCGCTGGCCTTGGGCCAGCTTGTCCAGTACGCTTTGGGCGGCTTCGGCCTCGTTGTGTTGGTGCACGGCCAGCAGCTGCGAGCCGGGGCGGTCTAAGCCATAGGCTCGCAGCAGTTGCTGGGTGTGGCGCGTGTCTTCGCAGGCCAGCGCATCGACCTTTTGCAGGACATGCAGGGCGCGCAGGCTGATGTCGGCCAGGTTGCCAATCGGGGTGGCGACCACATACAGTGTGTGGGTCGGATGGTTTTGTGATCCGGCAGCGTCTTGCGCGGCCTCCAGGGCCCGGGCAAACGAAGCGGTCAAGGGAGAAGAAGTCAATGCAATTCCTTCAACAGGGCAAGGCAGGCACCCCTGCCACCACCAAAGCCCGCGGAGATGCGGGCGAAGACGAGGCGCTGGCCTATCTGCAGGACCAGGGCTTGCGGTTGTTGCAGCGCAATTATCGGACGCCCGGGCGTGGCGGCGGCGAAATCGATCTGATCATGCGCTCGCCCGATGGCACGGTGGTGTTTGTCGAGGTCCGAAAGCGCAGCCGCAGCGACTTTGGCGGGGCGGGTGCCAGCATTGGCCGCACCAAACAGCAGCGCATCGTCTTTGCTGCGCGCCACTACCTGATGCGTTTGAGCCGCATGCCGCCCACACGGTTCGATGTGGTGTTGATCGACGGCGCAGCGCCCACTTGGCTGCAAGCCGCGTTCGACGCCAGCTGACGCAGTAGCCGCCATTCACAAGCGGAAACCCAAAATCTGCGCTTCCGGCTCGAACGGACCAAGGTGGCGGTTATCATCCGCGCCATGTTAGACCTGCGCATCCAGCAACACTTCATCGACAGTGCCGACCTGCATTACCAGGTGGCCGAAGCCTTGGCCAAACCCGTGGACGCGGCGGTGCAAGCCGTGCTGGCCAGTGTCACGGGCGGTGGCAAGGTGCTGGTGGCGGGGCAGGGCCCTTCGGCGGCATTGGCCCAGTACTTGGCGCACTTGCTGGTGGGTGGTTTTGAACGTGAGCGGCCAGGCTTGGCAGCGCTGGCCCTGTCGGCCGATGCCTTGATGGCCACCGCCTGGCCCGATGACCAGACCCTGGCGCGCCAGCTGCGTGCCCTTGGGCAAACCGGCGATGTGCTGGTGCTCATCAGTCAGGATGGCCAAGAGCCTGCCTTGCTGCAAGCCGTGCATGCCGCCCATGAGCGCGAGATGACGGTGCTGGCGCTGACGGGTGGTCACGGCGGTGCGGTGGGCAAGCAACTGCGAGAGACCGACGTGCATGTCTGCGTGCCCCATGAGCGGGGTGCGAGAATCCGTGAAGTGCAGCATCTGGTGCTGCATTGTTTGTGTGATGGAATCGATACCCAGTTGCTGGGTGAACAGGAGCCTTTGGAATGAAAATCGCTATGAAACTGTCTTGGCTGTCGTGTGTTTTGGCGGGCGCTGTTTTGTCCGGACTGTCCGGCTGCGCGCCCCTGATGTTGGGCGGCGCCGTGATGACGGGCGTGGTCGCCACCGACCGTCGTACGGCAGGCACCCAACTGGAAGACGAAGCCATTGAACTGAAAGTGGCCAGCGCTGTTCGACAAGAGTTGGGTGATCGCGTCCACCTGAACGTGACCAGCTACAACCGCCAGGTGTTACTCAGCGGTGAAGCCACTGCTGCTGCCGACCGTGAACGTGCCGAGAAGCTGGCGCAGAACCAAGAAAACGTCAAAAGCGTGGTCAATGACCTGGCGGTCATGGCCCCCAGCAGCCTGACCCAGCGCACCAAAGACACCGTGACCACCAGCCAGATCAAGGCGTCTTTCATTGACGCCAAGGACCTGCAGTCCAACAGCATCAAGGTCGTGACCGAGCGCGGCGTTGTGTACCTGATGGGCCGCGTGACCCAGCGCGAAGCCAAGCGCGCCACCGACATCGCCCGCGGTGTGGGCGGTGTGACCAAGGTGGTGCGGGTGTTTGACGAAATTTCAGAAGAAGAACTCAAGCGCCTGAGCCAGCCGCCCATGGGCAAGTGAAGCGCAACGGACAGTCCGCACCATGAAAAAAGCGGCCCGGGTTTGAACCCGGGTCGCTTTGTTTTGTGGGGGCAGATTTCAGCGCAAACGGCGGATCAGGCTGGAGGTGTCCCAACGGCCGCCGCCCATTTTTTGCACATCGGCGTAGAACTGGTCCACCAGCGCGGTCACGGGCAGGCGTGCGCCGTTGCGCTTGGCTTCGTCCAGCACCAGGCCCAAGTCCTTGCGCATCCAGTCCACGGCAAAACCAAATTCAAATTTGTCGTCGGCCATGGTCTTGCCGCGGTTGTCCAGCTGCCAACTTTGCGCGGCACCCTTGCCGATCACGTCCAGCACCTGGTGCATGTCCAGACCCGCTTGCTGGCCAAAGGCCACGGCCTCGGACAAGCCTTGCACCAGCCCAGCGATGCAGATCTGGTTGACCATCTTGGCCAGCTGGCCCGCGCCCGACTCGCCCAGCAGGGTGAAGGCACGCGAAAACGCCATGGCGGCGGGTTTGACGTTGTCAAACGCAGCTGCATCGCCACCGCACATGACGGTCAGCATGCCGTTTTGAGCGCCCGCCTGACCGCCTGAGACAGGCGCGTCGATGAACTGCAGGCCGAGCTTTTGGGCCTGGGCCGACAGCTCGCGCGCCACCGAGGCCGAGGCGGTGGTGTGGTCCACAAAAATCGCGCCGGGCTTCATGCCGGCAAAGGCACCGTCGGCGCCGAGCACCACGCTGCGCAGATCGTCGTCGTTGCCCACACAGGCGAACACGATGTCCGCGCCCGCAGCCGCTTCGCGCGGGGTCGGGGCACTGGCGTTGCCGGGGCACTCGGCCACCCAAGCGGCGGCTTTGGCGGCGCTGCGGTTGTAGACGGTGACATGGTGGCCGGCACGGGCCAGGTGCCCGGCCATGGGGTAGCCCATGACGCCCAGGCCCAAAAAGGCCACTTTGCGGGCGGGTGCGGGTTCGTAGGTTTTGGCGGCGATTTGGCTCATGGGGGTTCCGGTAAGGGGGTCAAAAGCTGCGAATTTAGCAGCAAGTGCGCTTGGGCAGCGTCACCGTGGCGGCTTGCACCGTGCGCGCGGTCGGGTTTTGGTACGCTCAGGCGATGAACTCTTCGATTGCCCATAACTTGGTGCAGGTCCAAACGCAGATCCAAGCCGCTTGCCAGGCGGCGGGTCGGCCTGCGGGCAGCGTGCAACTGCTGGCCGTCTCCAAGACCTGGGGGCCGGACGCCGTGCGGGCCGCCCACGCGGCAGGGCAAACCGCCTTTGGCGAGAACTACATCCAGGAAGCGGTGGACAAGATCGCGGACTTGCGCGATTTACCGCTCGTGTGGCACTGCATCGGCCCGATCCAGAGCAACAAGACACGGCTGGTGGCCGAACACTTTGACTGGGTGCACAGCATCGACCGCCTCAAGATCGCCCAGCGCCTGTCTGAGCAGCGCCCCGCACACCTGCCACCCTTGCAGGTGTGCATCCAGGTCAATGTCGATGGGGGCGAAACCAAGTCGGGCGTGAGCCCGCAGGAGCTGCCTGCGCTGGCGCAAGCGGTGGCG
>CANBTZ010000094.1 GCA_947372495.1 Comamonadaceae bacterium
TCACGTTTCGCGGCACGCTGGCCCGCACGTCGCTCACGCTGTCGGTGGTGCCCGGTTTGTCGCCTTTGCAGCGCTACGCCTGGATTGCCGACGCCTTGGAGCAGTTGCCTGGCTCGGGCATTGTGTATGTGCTGACGGTGGCCGAGGCCGATCGGCTGACGGCGTTTTTGCGCAGTTGCGGCCATGCGGTCGATGCCTACAGCGGGCAGATCGACGCCGACACCCGCCTGAAGGTGGAGGACCGTTTGCGCCACAACCAGGTCAAGGCGGTGGTGGCCACCTCGGCGCTGGGTATGGGTTACGACAAACCGGATTTGGGCTTTTGTGTGCATGTGGGTTCGCCCTCGACGCCAGTGGCCTATTACCAGCAGGTGGGCCGTGCGGGCAGGGCGGTGGCGCATGCCGAAGGGGTGTTGCTGCCATCTGATGCCGATGAGCGCATTTGGGATTACTTTGCCACTGCGTCGATTCCAGACCCGCAGACCGCTGACAAGGTCTTGCAAAGCCTGGGCAGTGACGAACGCAGCCTGATCGAGATCGAAGCCGACACGGGCGTGCGCCGGGGGCGGCTGGAGGCGCTGCTCAAAATTTTGGCGGTTGAAGGTGTGGTGGCCAAAGACGGCTCGGCCTGGCGCGCCACGGGCGTGCCCTATGTACACGACAGCGCCAAATGGTCGGCACTGGCCCAGGTGCGCCAGCAAGAGGCGGGCATCATGCGCCAATACGCACATGGCCAAGGTTGCCTGATGGCGTATTTGCAGACGGCGCTGGACGACCCTTCGCCCGCCCCTTGCGGGCGCTGCTCGGTCTGCACTGGGCATGTGCCGTTTCCGGGCCTCACGCCTTCACAAGACAAACTGATCGCGGCGCGCAACTTCTTGCGCGGCATGGACGTGGACATCGAGCCGCGCAAGCGCTGGCCAGCCGGGGTGCGGCGCAAAGGCAGCATTCAAGGCTTTGACGTGGGACGGGCCGTTTCGTTTGCCGACGATCCGGGCTGGGTGGCCGAGCTGCAGGCCTTGCGCATCGCCGCCCCGGGGGATGTGCCTGCCGATCTGCTGTCGGGCGCGGTGGCCACGCTGGGGCGTTGGGCCAAGACCTGGTCCGCACGCCCCGTGTGTGTGGTGCCACTGCCTGCGCCCGACATGGCCTCGAACCGGCACATGGCCGAGCACATTGCGCTCAAGGGCCGGCTGTTGATGCTGGATGGCTTGAGCTGGACGGGCGGACCCGCGCCAGACGATGCCGCATCCACCCCGGTGGTGGCGCATTTGGAGTCAGCCATTCGCTGGACAGGTGACACCACCTTGCCCGCCGGGACAGTGCTGCTGGTGGCCACGGATGTGCGAACCCGCTGGGCGGCCACGGTGGCCGCTGCCCTTTTGCGGGAGCAGGGGGCCTCTCAGGTCTTGCTGTTGGCATTGCACTTGCGTCCTTGAGGCATGATCGGAGTCGAATTCCATGGCCATTTCAAAATGAACGACGACACGCAAGACACGCCCCTGCTGAAAGAACCTCGCCTTTGGCAGGACGAACTCTGGACCGCCCGGGTCATCAAAAACGACGACGACGATGGCTGGGCCGTGGCCATGTACAAAGCCGGCGAGTCTGAGCCCGCACTGGTGGGCCCCTGGACCATGGGACGCGACAAAAAGAACCCCAAGCCGCTCGACGGCTCGGCCTTCATCACTTTGGTGAAAACTGCCAGCGAGTTTGTGCGCCGCAGCGAACAGCAGTTGCATGCCACGCTGCACCAATCGGTGATCGTGAACGGGCCCTCAGGCCGTGTCACGGTGCTGCTCGACATCGTGCCCGACGAGGACAGCCCTTATGCGGTTCTCAGCGCGCAGGACGAGGGCGGTGACACGTTGGCCGAGTGCAAAGTCGATGCTGGCTTCAAACTCAACCGCCAAACCGCCCAAGCTTGGGCGGATGCCGACTTCGCCAAGCCGGGCAGCGGGCGCAGGTAAGCAGGGGCTGGTGGGCTTTGGGCTCCATTGGAGCGGTCCAAAAGCCAAGGGCCCGACTGGAGGGCCCTGCTGGCTCAATGGCCTGCGTCGTACAGCGGTTTGCCCTTGTCCACGATGTGAACAGTGAACAGCTTGAGCGATTGCTCGCCCACGATCTTGTAGCCGCCGTGCATGACGTCGCGCAAATTGAGCACAGGCGCCCCAGTGGTCAGCTCGACCGGATCTTTGCCAGGCGGCTGAATCTTGGTGCCCTGAATGACATAGGCCGCTTCGATGCCGTGGTGCAAGTGGCGGGGCAGGGTGTCACCGGTTTTGTATTCGCCAAACGAGCTGACGACTTCCATACCCGGTGCCCCTGTGAGGTCCACGCGGCTGAGTTCTTTGCGCGTGCCTTCTTGAGCCCATGCGGTCAGGCTCAAGGCCGCCAGGGCCAGTGCGAGTGTGGATCGTTTCAATGAGGTCATACAAAGTCTCCTGTGGTTGTTGTGGTTTCATTAGATCAAAAAAATGGTGAGATTGGGGGCAATTCCTGTCGCCCCATGTGTCGCACGGGTGCAGACAGGCAGCCATGCTGTCATCGTGGCTACAGCCTGGCCGCCATCGGGAGGCCACAATCAAAAGCGTTGCAGTCCGTGAGGCTGCGTGACAAGCAACCATGAGCACTGAAACCTCTGCACTCCGACCCTGGCAGGTCATCGTTGGCGGCATTTTTGGCCTGGTGCTGACCATTGGGCTGGCGCGCTTTGCCTACACCCCCTTGTTGCCCGCTTTGCAGTTGCAAACCGGGCTCAACGACGCGAGCGCCGGGGCCTTGGCGGCGATCAACTACGCGGGCTACATCTCGGGCGCACTGGCCGCAGCCTGGATCGACGATGTGCGCTGGCGTCATCGGCTCTACAGCATGGGCCTGTGGCTGTCGCTGCTCACGGTGGCTGGCATGGCCTTGTCGACCTGGATGCCTGCCTGGGCGCTGTGGCGCTATCTGGGAGGCTTGTGCGGGGCCACCGGCATGTTGCTGGGCGCGGGGCTGGTGCTGGGTTGGCTGATGCGCCAAGGGCGTCGCCCCGAGTTGGGCTTGCACTTCATTGGCATCGGTCTGGGCATTGTGGTCTCGGCCCTGGGGGTGTGGGCCGTCTCACATGTTTGGGCCTTGTGGTCCTCGCAGTGGCTGGCCATGGCAGCCATCGGTGTGCTGTTTTTTGTGCCTGCATGGCGCTGGCGTCCGCCCGTGCCGCCTGAGCCCACGGCGGCCCAGACTTCTGACGCGGTCAGCAAGGTGTCGCGCCGCTGGATGCTCACCATGGCAGGCAGTTACTTTGCGGCGGGCTGGGGTTTTGTGATCAGTGCCACCTTCACCGTGGCCATCGTCGAGCGCGAGCCGGCTTTGGCCGGGCAGGGTGCTTTGGCCTGGGCGCTGGTGGGCTTGGCGGCCATGCCTGCGGTCTTTTTGTGGGACATGGTGGCCCGCCGCTGGGGCGATACGCGGGCTTTGCTGCTGGCCTTTGGCTTGCAGACCTTGTCGGTCATCTTGCCTGCCGTATCAGGCTCATTGGCAGCTGCATTGGGCGGCGCTGTGGGTTATGGCGCGACCTTCATCGGCATCGTGAGCTTGACATTGGCGCTGGTGGGTCGCCGTGCGCCCCAGAACCCAGGCAAGGCCATGGCCAGATTGACCTTGAGTTACGGCGCAGCGCAAGTGATCGCCCCCGTGGTGGCCGGGGCCATGGCGCAGGCCACAGGCACATTCAAAGGGGCGCTTTGGCTGACGGCGGCGGTCATGGCGGCAGGCATGGCGCTCTTGGCAACCTTGCCGCAGGACGAACAGGGCTGAGTTCTGCGTGGGCTGGCCTGGGCGTCAGATGCCCAAGCTTTGCAGCTGCACCAGACCTTTGGGCGTTTTGAGGGTGGCCACGAGGTTGGCCGGGCCGTTTTCAATGGCCACACCCTCCAGACCGATCGCCTCGTAAGCGTCTTGCAGTTTGGCGGCGCTGGGGTGGTGCACGGCGATGCTTTGCAGCGTGACGCCCGAACGCGGCAAGCTGTTGCGCGGGTGCAGCCGCAAAGGGTCTGTGGCCTCGGGCTTGCCCCATTGGATCAAGGTCGGCAGCGTGCCGTTGAACAGGCGCTCGCCGTCTTCGCGCACGGTGATCTGCCAGTTGAGCGTGCCTTTGTTGGATTTTCGGCTGGCGTGCACGATTTGGCCGCGCTCAATGCCTTGCGTGCGCAGCACATGGCGAGCCGCTTTCACATCGTCGGTGCTGGCGACGAAGGTGATGAGGCGCGGCTCTTGTGCAATGGTTTTTTGCAGTGCCGCGTCATCCAGATCAAACCAGCGGGCCACTTGCGAACGCTTGGCGATCACGGCTTCAGGGTTGATGGCGATGATTTCCAGATAGGCCAGCGGGTGGGTGGGCGATGCGATCTTGAACAAACGGTTGTGGGTGCCGTATTTCTCATGTTCACCGCCCGGCGCGGGCGTGATGCCCAGCGTGGCTTCGCACCACTGAATGCCTTGTTCCAGCGTGGCAGCGGCCACGACCAAGTGATCGATTTGAGTTTTCATGTTTTCAGCGGCAGGGCGTTTGTTCGCCCCGCAAATTAGTCTAGAGCGTTCAGCGCTTGTTGTCTGGAGTGGGCTGTGCAGGCAAGGCTTGCGGGTCGACCCGCCTGGCACCATTGAAGCGCTTTTGCCAATACGCCGAGCGCATGTCGTCCACTTGGACGGATTTGCCTGAACGCGGCGAGTGGATGAATTTGCCTTCGCCGACATAAATGCCCACGTGGCTGAACGCCCGTTTCATGGTGTTGAAGAAGACGAGGTCGCCCGGTTTGAGTTCATTGGGGTCGATGGCTTCGGTGACCTTGGCTTGCTCAGCTGCGCGGTGGGGCAGCAATTTGCCAAATGACTGCTCATACAAATGGCGGACAAAGCCACTGCAGTCGAACCCTGTGTTTTCGCTGGTGCCGCCGCGGCGGTAGGGCACACCCAGCAGGCCCATGGCCTGACCCAGCAACTCGGTGGTCTTTTCGCCAACGGTTTGCTTGGCTTGAGAGAACTGGCCGGTCAGTTGCCCTGTGAGTTGACCTGTCCATTGGGACAGGATGCCCGCCGGGTTGACCGGTGGGGGCGGCTCATCGTCTGCAGGCGCAGCGCAAGCCAAGGTGGTGACCATGGCCAACATCAAGGGGATTTTTTTCAACAGCGCAAACAGAGGTGAATACAAAAGAACGTCAGATTCAAGAAAGAACGGATCATTCTATACGTTGCACAGGCGCTGCTCGGACTGCTGCACAATGCAGGGCAAAGGACTCAGAACATGTTGATTGACGCGCAAGAATGCCAACTGGTGTTGGTGGATTACCAAGCCAAACTCCAACCTGCCATGGCGGGCGCTGCCGAGGTTTGGGCCAACGCAGCCCGTCTGGCTGAGTTGGCCAGTGCATTGGGTGTGCCTGTTTGGGGCACCGAGCAAAACCCATCCAAATTGGGCGAAATGCCCCCTGAGATTCGGCGTCATTGCCGCGAGGTGCTGGCCAAAATGCAATTCAGCGCGGTCGAAGAGGGTTTGGGGGAATGGCTGCAACCCGAGCCCGCACAAGCCCCACGTGGCAATGCCCGCAGTTTGCCGCGCCATTTGCAAAAGCCCCAAGCAGCGGCCCAAGAGCGAAAAAGCATTGTGGTTGCGGGCTGTGAAGCCCACATTTGCCTGATGCAAACCGCCTTGGATTTGCTTGAAGACGAATTTGAAGTGTGGGTCGTCACCGATGCATGCACTTCACGCACGGAGCGCAACCGCGATGCCGCTTATGACCGACTCGCTGGCGCGGGTGCGGAACTGGTGACCACGGAAATGTTGGCGTTTGAATGGATACGTTCGGCAGAACACCCTGACTTCAAGCTCTTGCAAAACCTGTTCAAGTGAAGGGCTGAGCGGTGGCGCGCCGTGGCCCCTGCCGGTGGACTTGAAAGTCAGCTTGTTGCAAGTCCCTTGCCCATAATTATGAATTCACAAGTGCGATGTGCCAGACCACTGGCACGCACTTGATGGCTTCATTTTTCCAGGCATTCAGGAGACCTTCATGGCCAGCTTTGCTGACTTTCACACACGCTCAATCCAAGACCGCGACGCTTTTTGGGCCGAGCAGGCCAAATTGGTGGATTGGAAAGTCTCACCCCAGCAAATCTGCGATTACAGCAACCCGCCTTTTGCCAAGTGGTTTGTGGGTGGCCAGACCAACCTGTGCCACAACGCGGTGGACCGCCACCTGGCCGAGCGTGCTGACCAGGCTGCGCTGATCTTTGTTTCGACCGAAACCGATCAGGAAAAAACCTACACCTTCCGTGACCTGCATGCCGAAGTGCAGCGCATGGCTGCGATCCTCAAAGACCTGGGCGTGGTCAAGGGCGACCGTGTCCTGATTTACATGCCCATGATCGCTGAAGCCGCGTTCGCCATGCTGGCCTGTGCCCGACTGGGTGCGATCCATTCGGTGGTGTTTGGCGGATTTGCTTCGCATTCGTTGGCCACCCGCATCGAAGACGCTTCGCCCAAGGTCATCATCAGCGCCGACGCGGGTTCGCGTGGCGGCAAGGGCGTGCCCTACAAGCCGCTGCTCGACGAGGCCATCAAGCTCTCGGCCCACAAGCCTGCCCATGTGATCATGGTCGACCGCAAGTTGGCCCCGTTTACCCCGGTGGCTGGCCGCGACGTGGACTATGCCGCCGAGCGCGCCAAGCACATGGACACCGTGGTGCCCTGTGAGTGGGTCGAATCGACCCACCCCAGCTACACCCTGTACACCTCGGGCACCACGGGCAAACCCAAAGGTGTGCAGCGCGACACCGGTGGCTACACCGTGGCCTTGGCGGCCAGCATGCCGCACATTTTTGAAGGAAAGCCCGGCGGCACGTTTTTCTGCACCAGCGACATTGGCTGGGTGGTGGGCCACAGCTACATCATTTATGGCCCCCTGATCGGTGGCATGGCCACCATCCTTTACGAAGGTCTGCCGATTCGCCCCGATGGCGGCATCTGGTGGAGCCTGGTCGAGAAGTACAAAGTCAACGTCATGTTCAGCGCGCCCACGGCCATTCGGGTGCTGAAAAAACAAGACCCGGCACTGTTGTCCAAGTACGACTTGTCGAGCTTGCAAGCTTTGTTCCTGGCCGGTGAGCCTTTGGATGAACCCACCGCCAAGTGGATTTCAGAGGGGCTGAACGGCAAGCCCATCATCGACAACTACTGGCAGACCGAAACCGGCTGGCCGATTTTGAGCATCTGCAATGGTGTGGAAAAAGCGCCCAGCAAGTTCGGCTCGCCGGGCAAGGCGATTTACGGCTACAACGTCAAGCTGGTCGACGACCAGACCGGCGAGGAGCTGACCGGTGCCAACCAAAAGGGGGTGCTGACCATCGAAGGTCCGCTGCCGCCCGGCAACCTGCAAACCATCTGGGGCGACGACAAGCGCTTCGTCAGCACCTACTGGAACACCGTGCCCAACAAGATGGTCTACAGCACCTTCGACTGGGCTGTGCGCGACGAAGACGGTTACTTCTTCATCCTGGGCCGCACCGATGACGTGATCAACGTCGCGGGTCACCGCTTGGGCACCCGCGAGATCGAAGAAAGCATTTCCAGCCACCCCAATGTGGCCGAAGTGGCCGTGGTGGGCGTGGCCGATCAGCTCAAAGGGCAGGTGGCCATGGCCTTTGCCATTGCCAAAGACACTTCGTGCTTGACCGACGACGCCGCGCGCAAAACGCTCGAAGCCGAAGTCATGAAGGTGGTGGACTCGCAATTGGGCGCGGTGGCCCGGCCTTCGCGTGTGATTTTTGTGACGGCTTTGCCCAAGACCCGCAGTGGCAAACTGCTGCGCCGAGCGATCCAGGCGGTGGCCGAAGGCCGTGACCCCGGTGACCTGACCACGATGGACGATCCTGCAGCTTTGCAGCAGATCGTTGATCTGATCAAGTCGTGATGTTCTGGCCCCGCTTTGCGGGGTCTTTTTTCAATCGTTTTAAGCTGTAAGTTTGATATCGGTTAAGCCATGGCACAATGCGCAAGTTACTCAGGCCCTTCCCATGCCACAGTCGCATCCGCCAACCGGTTCAGCCGTGTCGCGGAAGGTAGAAATCAACCAACTTATGTTTCCCAGAGGGAAACGGAGGTCAGCGAACCATGAGCGAGACTAATTCCGTCTACGCTGCCTATTCAGGCAACACCCACCTTTTCGGAGGCAATGGCCCGTATGTCGAAGAGATGTACGAGAACTACCTGGCCAACCCAGGCAGCGTGCCCGACTCCTGGCGCGAATACTTCGACGCCCTCCAACACGTTCCCGCAGTCGACGGCTCCAATGCCAAAGATGTGCCGCACCTGCCTGTCATCAACGCTTTTGCCGAACGCGCCAAAGCCGGCGGCACCAAAGTGGTCATGGCCAGCGAAAACGTTGAAATGGGCCGCAAGCGCACCGCCGTGCAGCAGCTGATCGCCGCGTACCGCAACGTGGGCCAACGCTGGGCCGATCTGGACCCGCTCAAGCGCACCGAGCGCCCCAACATTCCTGACCTCGATCCCGCTTTCTACGGCTTCTCTGACGCCGATCAGGAAACCGTGTTCGACACCAGCAACACTTTCTTCGGCAAGAACAACATGTCCTTGCGCGAGCTGCTCAATGCGCTGCGCGAGACCTACTGCGGCACGCTGGGCGCCGAGTACATGTACACCACCGAGCAGGCTGAAAAGCGCTGGTGGCAGCAAAAGCTTGAAAGCATTCGCAGCAAGCCCAACTTTGGCGCTGAGAAGAAAAAGCAGATCCTCGACCGCCTGACCGCAGCCGAAGGTCTGGAGCGCTACCTCCACACCAAATACGTGGGCCAAAAGCGTTTCTCGCTCGAAGGCGGCGAAAGCTTCATCGCGGCGATGGATGAACTGATCCAGGGCGCAGGCGCCCAGGGCGTGCAGGAAGTCGTGATCGGCATGGCCCACCGTGGCCGCTTGAACGTGCTCGTCAACACCATGGGCAAATTGCCTGCGGACCTGTTTGCCGAGTTCGACCACACCGCCCCCGAAGACCTGCCAGCCGGTGACGTGAAATACCACCAAGGCTTCAGCTCGGATGTGAACACCGCCGGTGGCCCCGTCCACCTGTCGCTGGCGTTCAACCCCTCGCACCTGGAAATCGTGAACCCTGTCGTTGAAGGCTCCGTCCGTTCACGCATGGACCGCCGCAATGACCCCCTGGGCAAGCAAGTACTGCCCGTGTTGGTGCACGGTGACTCGGCCTTTGGCGGCCAGGGTGTGAACCAGGAAACCCTGGCATTGGCCCAGACCCGTGGTTATTCCACAGGCGGTACGGTCCATATCATCATCAACAACCAGATCGGTTTCACGACCTCTGACCCCCGCGACATGCGCTCGAGCGTGTTTTGCACCGACATCGTCAAGATGGTCGAAGCCCCCGTGCTGCACGTCAACGGTGACGATCCAGAGTCGGTCGTGCTGGCCGCGCAGTTGGCCCTCGAATACCGCATGGCCTTCCAAAAAGACGTGGTGCTGGACGTGGTCTGCTTCCGCAAACTCGGCCACAACGATCAAGACACCCCTGCGCTGACCCAGCCGCTGATGTACA
>CANBTZ010000095.1 GCA_947372495.1 Comamonadaceae bacterium
GTGTGTGGCGTGCCCGTCGAGCAGATCCGCCGTTTGGCCCGCGACTGGGGCACGACAAAGCCTGCCGCCATCCGCCTGAACTACGGCATGCAGCGCGTGCGCGGCGGCGGCAACGCGGTGCGTGCGGTGGCTTGCCTGCCTGCGCTCACGGGGGCTTGGCGTCACCGCGCAGGCGGCTTGCTCATGAGCAGCTCGGGCCATTTCCCGGTGCGCCGAGCGGCGCTGCAGCGCCCCGACCTGCTGGGCGCGCGCCGCCCGCGCACCATCAACATGAGCACCATCGGCGACGACCTGCTGCGCGAGGCCTCACCTGCTTTTGGCCCGAAGATCGAAGCCCTCGTCGTTTACAACAGCAACCCGGTGGCCGTGGCCCCCGAGTCGGGCAAGGTGGTGCAGGGCTTTGCCCGTGACGACCTGTTCACCGTGGTGCTGGAGCATTTCAGGACCGACACGGCGGATTACGCCGACTACATCCTGCCCGCAACCACGCAGCTGGAGCATTGGGACATCCACACCACCTATGGCCACACCGATGTGCTGCTGAACCGCCCGGCCGTCGCGCCCGTGGGCGAGGCGCGCACCAACACCGACATCTTCAGGTCGCTGGCAGCCCGCATGGGTTTTGACGACGCTTGTTTTGCAGACACCGACGAGCAGTTGTGCCGCATGGCGATAGGCGACGAGAAAGACTTTGAGGTCTTGTTGCAGCACGGATTTGCTTCTTTGCCGGTGCCCGACGCCCCCTTCGCCCAAGGCGGCTTTCCATCGCCCTCGGGACGGTGCGAGTTTTTCAGCCAGCGCTTGGCTGACCAAGGGCAAGATGGCCTGCCCGACCATGTGCCCAACTACGAGCTGGCCTCAGGCCAAGGCCCTTACCCGCTGGCCATGATCTCGCCGCCTGCGCGCAACTTCCTCAACTCAACCTTTGTGAACGTGCAAAGCTTGCGCGACATCGAGTCCGAACCTGTGCTGGAGATGCACCCCGAGGACGCGGCGGCTCGCGGCATTGCCGATGGCGCGGTGGTGCGCGTGTTCAACGACCGCGGCAGCTACCACTGCAAGGCCCGGCTCAATCAGCGCGCAAGGGCCGGCGTGGTCAACGGCTTGGGCATTTGGTGGCGAAAGCTGGGCCTCAACGGCACCAATGTGAACGAACTCACCAGCCAGCACCTGACCGACATGGGCCGAGCGCCTGTGTTCTACGACTGTCTGGTGGAAGTGGCCTTGTTGCAGAAAGAAGATGCCCATGCCTGATCTGAACATCGAGCGGACCCACAGCCTGGGCCTGCCCAAGGCCCGTGAAATCGCCCAGCGTTGGCGCGAACAGGCCCAGGCCGAATGGGGCATGGACTGCGAGCTCGAGCTTGGTGATACCCAGGATGTGATGCGCATGTCGCGCAGCGGCATCAGCGGCAGCCTGACGGTGTCTGCCAGCCGCTTTGACCTGCAGCTCAAGTTGGGATTTTTGCTCGGGGCTTACGCCGACAAGATCGAGCAAAAAATACGTCAGAACCTGGACGAGCTGCTGGGCCCGGCCTGATCAGGGCAGCTCGGCGTTGGCCTCGGGGGCGCTGGCCGTGCGCGGCCCCACACTGCCCAAACGGGCCTTGAGCGACTGAGGCTTGCCAGTGATGATGGCGGCGTAGTTGGTGGTGTTGGAGAGCACTTTCTTCACGTAGTCACGCGTTTCCTGAAAGGGGATGTTCTCGGCCCAAATGGCGGCTTCGAGCACGGGACCGTTGCGCCAGTTGCGCGGACGGCTGGGGCCCGCGTTGTAGGCGGCCGCTGCCATGGGCATGGAGCCTGCAAAGTCGTCCAGCACCAGCTTGAGGTAGCCCGTGCCGATGGTGACGTTGACTTCCTTGTCGGTGATCTGCTCTGGCGTGAAGGTGGTCAGGCCAATTTTCTTGGCTGTCCATTTGGCCGTGGCAGGCATGACCTGCATCAGGCCCGACGCGCCCACCGTGGACCGTGCGTCCATCACAAAGCGGCTCTCCTGGCGGATCAGGCCGTACACATAGGCCGGGTCCATGCCGATGGCCTGCGAGCGGCGCAGCACGATTTCGCGCAGCGGCATCGGGTAGCGCTGCTCCAGATCAATGGCCACCTTGGTGCGGTCGCTGGTGTTGATGCAGCGGTCCCACACCTGCCGCTGGCAAGCCAGGTCGGCGGCGGCCAGCAGCTCGCGGTCGTTCATACCGCCCGGGGTGTGCAGGTTGGTGCTGTAGTTCCACTCGCGGTTGCCCTCGGCGCGCAGTCCCAGCTGGATGGCGTACAGCGCCCGTTGCAAGCCGGGGTTGGCGAAAGCCTGGCCTTTTTCCAGCGGGGTCAGCGCAGTGGGACGCTCAGGCACCGTGATGGTTTGGCCCAACTCTTCGAGCGCGAGCTGTTCGTAAAAACCTTTCACGCTGGCGATGCTGCGCAGGAGTTGCTGGGCTTCTTGTTTTTGCACGTCACTGGTGGCGGTGGCTGCCAGTGCGCGGGCGCGCCAGTAAACCCAGGCCGAGTCGTTGCGGCAGTCAGCGCTCAGGGCTTCGGTGGCACTCAGCACCTGCTTCCATTGGCCTTGGCGCAGGGCGGCGCGCACTTTCCACATCAGCAGGTCGTCGTTCAGGTCGCTGTCTTTTTGGACCTTGGCGAAATAAACACTTGCGTTGTCTTGCAGCTTTTGCGCCGCTTGTTTGCCGATCACGGCCCAGGTCCAGTGGTGTTCTTCGGGCGTGAGCATCAGGCCCCAGCGCTTGTCGAGCTCTCTGGCGGCTTTGTCCGGGTCTGTGGCCGCCAAGCGGATCAGCGCCAATACCGCCAGTTCCTTGCGGTTTTTGGTGATAGCCAAGATGCGCTTGTCCAGGTATTTGGCCGGGTCGTTGAAGATCAGGCCGACCTGCTCAGACAGCCTGGGCGCTTCGATGTCCACCGCATCTTTGGCCGCTTTGGGCTTGTTCGTGTCCATCGCGATGCGCGCCTTGCGCCACAGGTCCAAGCCATTGATCTTGCGGCCCGAGTGCAGGTGATCGGCCAGGTAGGTGCAGCCGTCGTCGGCGTCTTTTTGTGCGTACCACAGCCGTTTGGCCTCGGCAGCCACTTCCATCTTGCTCAGGATGGCGTCGGCCGCCAGCGCATAGCAGCTGACTTCCTTGTCGTCCTTCATGCGGTAGCTGCGGTGCTGGGCAGCCACCATGGGCCAGTCGCGCCGCTTGCCCAGTTGCAGCAGCCAGTCGTTGCGCAGCCGGTCTTCGTAGTAGCTGCCGGCGTATTTGCTTAAAAAGCCCAGGATCTCAGCCTCGCTGGCCGTGTCCAGCCGCACGCGCAGCTCCCAGTAAGCCGCCAGCGGTTCGAGCGTGTGGCCTTGCACCTGGGGCAGCAGCGCCGTCAGGCGTGTGCGGTCGTTTTTGCGGAAGGCCTGGTGCATTTCCAGGAAGCTGTCATCGCCCCGGTTTTGGGCTTGAGCCACAGGCGCAAAAAGGCAGGCGGCAGACAGGACACCCAGCAGTGTCAGAATCGGAGGCAGTGGCTTGAAAAAAGGCATGTCGGATTATGGACAAAGCAGAAGCGAAAAAAGCCTTGAGAAAGGCCTTGATCGAAGAAAGATTGAACCTGCCGGACCGCATGGCGCGGGCCGAGGCCTTGCAGCGCGTGATGCGCATTTGGCTGTTTGACCGCCCCGATGTGGTCATTGGTGCTTATTGGCCGATCAAAGGGGAGTTCGACCCCTTGCCCGCCTTGCACCGCTGGAAGGAAGATGGCGAGCTGCTGGACGAGCCCCAGCGCCGCCGCATTGGCCTGCCTGTGGTCAACAAAGAGCACAAGACGCTCACCTTCCATGCTTGGTACCCCGGCTGCCCGATGGAAGAAGACGCCTACGGCATTCCCAAGCCCAAGGACACTGAAATCATCGTGCCCACGCTGCTGTTTGTCCCCTGTGTGGGTTACAGCGCCGGGGGCTACCGGCTCGGGTATGGCGGCGGCTTTTACGACCGCACGCTGGCAGCGCTGCTGCCCAAACCGTTCACAGTGGGCCTGGGCTACACCCAGGGGTACATCGATGACCTGGAGCCCGAGCCGCACGACGAGCCGCTGGACGCGATCCTGAACGACAACGGCGTGGTCTGGCCGGTTTAAGAGCGCAGCAAGAGCACCATGGCACGCCCCAAATCAGCCACCCACGACATCAAGCGCGACGCGATCCTCGACATCGCGGCGCAGTGCTTTGCCGACCGCAGCTACCCCGCCGCCAGCATGAACGAGATCGCCACGGCCTGTGGCACCTCCAAGGCGCGGCTGTACCACTACTACGAGAGCAAGGACGCGATCCTGTTTGACCTGCTCGACCGCCACACCCAGCGTCTGCTGGCGCTGATTGCCCAGACCGAGGCCAAGGCCCAGCGCCAGAACCTGGACGAGCGCGCCGCCCTGCACGAGCTGGTGCGGGCCTTCTTGCACGAATACGAAAGCTCGGGCACCCGCCATTCGGCCTTGCTCAATGGCACCCAGTTCTTGAGCGCCGAGCCCGACGAGTCGCTGGGCAGTTCGCAGCGCGAACTCATCCTCAACCGCCAGCGCGACATCGTGGCGGCCATGACGCGATTTCTCAAGCGCGCCTACCCCGAACGCCTGAATGCCACCAACCAAACAGCGCAGACCATGATGCTCTTGGGCATGATCAACTGGACCTTCACCTGGCTGCGCCCGGGCGGCCCCATGAGCTACGCCGCCTTTGCCGAAGAGGTGATCGGCATGCTTGAAAAAGGCCTGGGCTGAAAACAACTGACCCTGCTTTTTGTGGGAGCGGCGCCCCCGCCGCGATGGTGGGTGGACTGCAAACTTTCCATCGCCGCGAGGGCGCGGCTCCTACTGTGAAAATTCAACAATCCGTAATTCGTTTCGTTTAGGTAAAATCCAGGCGATTGCCTCACACCCTCAGGAGACCCCATGGCCACCCAAAAAGCCCCAGCCAAAGCCCCCACCAAAGCCTTCGCCAGTCAAGCCGACTTGACCGAGAAAAAGATCACTTTCGAGCAGCTGAGCAAGCACTGCTGGGCCTACACCGCCGAGGGCGACCCCAACTCGGGCGTGATCATCGGTGACCGCTTCATCATGGTGAGCGACGCCACGGCCACGCCCGCCATGGCCCAAGACCTGATCAAGAAAATCCGCACCGTCAGCGACCTGCCGATCAAATATGTGCTGCTGACCCACTACCACGCGGTGCGCGTGCTGGGTGCTTACGCCTACGCCGCCGAAGGCGCGACCGAGATCATCGCCAGCGAAGGCACTTTGGACCTGATCAAAGAACGCGGCGCGCAAGACATGAAGAGCGAGATGGAGCGCTTCCCGCGCCTGTTCCGTGGGGCTGACAGCATCCCCGGCCTGACCTGGCCTACCCTGGTGGTCGGTGGCGGCAACCCCACCCAAGGCGAAGTGCCCGGCAAGCTCAGCATCAACCTGGGCGGCGTGGTGGTGCAAATCTGGCATCCGGGCCCAGGCCACACCCGTGGCGACACGATCGCCTGGGTTGAAGAAGAAAAAGTGCTGTTCTCGGGCGACCTGGTCGAGTACGAAGCCGGTGTGTACACGGGCGACGCCCAGCTCGAAGAGTGGCCTGCCACATTGGAGGCCCTGCGCGCTCTGAACGCCGAAGCCATCGTGCCCGGCCGCGGCGAAGCCATGAAAGGCCAAGCCAACGTCAATAAGGCGCTGGACTACACCAAGCGCTGGGTCGAGACACTCTACCAAGCAGGCAAAGAAGCTGTGGCCGGCAAGATGGACCTCAAAGCCGCCATGGCCCACACCCGCAAGAGCATGGACCCGGTGTTTGGCCATGTGTTCATTTACGAGCACTGCCTGCCGTTTGACGTGACCCGTGCTTACGACGAAGCCAGCGGCATCAAGAACCCCCGCATCTGGACCGCCGAGCGCGACATGGAGATGTGGAAAGCGCTGCAAAGCTGAACCCTGTTCGCACGCAACAAAAAACCCGCCAAGGCGGGTTTTTTGTTGCCTGGCTGACCAAGGCCTTCAGGGGCGCATCAGGTCTTGCAGGTCGCGTTCGTAGTTGCGCAGCCTGCGGGCGGCGCGCTGGCGCTGCTCGGCGTTGGTGTTGTTGTGAAACTCGGCCAGGTTCTGGCAAGCCTGCGTCCGCAGCCTTTGCGCCATGGCGGCTTCGGTGGGCTGCTGAGGCATGAACCAACGCTGCCAAACGCCAAACAGCTCGGCCTCCAGTTGCGCGGATGACAGGCTTTGCTGCTGGATTTTTTGCAATGTGGCCAGCAGGTCCTGCTGCTGGCGTTTGCGTTGCTGCAAGCCCCACTCGGGTGTCCATTCCGACTGGTTCATCTGCGTCTGCAGCAAGCTGGTTTGTGCAGGTGTCAAGTCGCCATAGAAGTCGCTGAAACGCTCAGTGGCCATGACCATGCGCCGCTTGAGGCGTTCTTCGGGGGTGCCGCGCAGCCATTGCTTTTCCCATTCTTCGTTCTTCAGACCGAAGTGCTTCGCGAGGTGGCTCAGCTGCCGTGGGCTGAGCGAGGCCACCACCGGGGCCGTTTGCCTCAAAGATTCTTGCACCAGGCGGTCGGCTCGGGCTTGGCCATCGCTCCAAAGGGTGCAGGCGTCTTGGGCCTGGATGTTGCCCAGGCTGATCAGCGCTGTGCGGTTGAGCAAGTTGGCGTACAGCGGCAGCTCTTGCTGCCTGTGCCAGCGCTGCAAGTTCTCCAGCGACTCTTTGATTCGCAGTGTCTGGTTGTCGCTGAACGAGAGGTGGTTGTCCAGCCACCAATAAGACAGTGTGGGCAGCTGTTGGTAGCCGAGCTTGATGGCGCTGCAGCCTTGCAACAGAACCAGCGCGATCAGCAACCACCAGCGGCGCATCATTTGAGGCCTTTGACTTCGAGGGACCAACCGACGAAATAGCTGCTGGTGTAGCCGGGTCGGATGTCTTCTACCGACAGCCGCCAGCTGTCGGTGATGCTGCCGACCGCACTGAGTGGGAGTGCCGCGGTGTACAGCGTGCCCGTGAGCAGGCAACTGCCAGACGGTGCGGCCGCACTCAGGTTCAACAGCGTGGCTGCGCCACTGCCCAGCAGTTGCACTTTGAGTTCGGAGACATCGGCTGGGTTGACGCACAGGCCCAGCGTCACGGACTGCACCTGTGTGATGCCGCACGGCGTGATGGACTTGGGTACGCTGATGGCAGGCGTCGCACCGACCGCGTAGCCACTGGTGCCGCCATCGGCATACACGAGGCCAAAGCCGCAGGTTTGCGGTACAGGCGCACTGGAGGTTGATCCACCACCACATGCAGACACAAGGGCGGTGCAAACCAGCACGGACAGCCATCGGACAAAGAACTTCAAAGCAGGCTCACTTCGCATGAAAAATCCAAACAGGTGGGGCCCCCGGGCAGCGGCTTGCGCCAAGTCAAGGGACAGGACGCCATTGTCCACGGTTCGTGCGCCTCGGCAGTGATAATCCAAAGAACGGCACTGTTGACGGGTGCCCTGATTTGATCGAGAGACGTTTATGACCCATTCCCCTTCCCGCCCCATCGACGTGGTGGTCATGGCCGCTGGCAAAGGCACCCGCATGAAAAGCGCCTTGCCCAAGGTGTTGCACGCTCTGGCGGGCAAGCCCATGGTGCAGCATGTGATCGACACCGCCCGCAGCCTGCAGGCGCGCCGCACCATCGTGATCACGGGCCATGGGGCCGAGCAGGTGGAGCAGGCACTGACCAGCGCGCAGGGACAGGTGCAGGTACAGGGCCTCAAGTTTGCCCGCCAGATGCCCCAGCTGGGCACGGGCCACGCGGTGCAGCAGGCGGTGCCTCTGCTGGACGACGACGGCGTGGTGGTGATCCTGTCGGGCGATGTGCCGCTGACCCGCACCGACACCTTGCAGGCCTTGCTCGATGTGTGTGCTGGCCAACAATTGGCGCTGCTGACCATCGACTTTGATGACCCCACGGGTTACGGCCGCATCGTGCGCAGCCCCAGCGGGCAGGTGCACGCCATCGTTGAGCACAAAGACGCCAACGCCACGCAGCGCGCCATCCGCGAGGTCTACAGCGGCATCATGGCGGTGCCTGCCAAGCTGCTCAAGCCGTGGCTCGCGCGTCTGGACAACCAGAACGCCCAGCAAGAGTTTTATCTGACCGATGTGGTCAAGTTCGCCGAGGCCGATGGCGTGCCCGTGGTGGCCCACAAGATCGACGACGCCACCCAGGTGGCGGGCGTGAACAGCCCCGCGCAGCTGGCCGAGCTCGAGCGTGCTTACCAGCAGCGCCAGGCGCAGGCCCTGATGGCCGAGGGCGTGCGCATCATCGACCCGGCGCGCTTTGATGTGCGGGGCGAGCTCACTTGCGCTCAGGATGTGCAGATCGACGTGAACTGCATCTTTGAAGGCCGCGTGCAGCTGGGCCAAGGCGTCAAAGTCGGCGCCAACTGCGTGCTGGCCAACTGCGTGATCGAGGCCGGGGCTGTGATCCATCCCTTCACCCACATCGACGGCGAAAAACTCGGCGTCACCGTGGGCGAGGGCGCCTTGATCGGCCCCTTTGCCCGCCTGCGCCCTGGTGCGCAGCTGGGGGCCGAGGTGCACATTGGCAACTTTGTCGAAGTGAAGAACTCAACGATGGCCAAAGGCGCGAAGGCCAACCACCTGGCCTATCTGGGCGACGCCACCGTGGGCGAGCGGGTTAACTACGGCGCGGGCAGCATCACGGCCAATTACGACGGCGCCAACAAGCACCGCACCGTGATCGAAGCCGACGTACACATCGGCAGCAACTGCGTGCTGGTGGCGCCCGTGACGATTGGTGCGGGCGGCACGGTGGGCGGCGGCTCGACCATCACCAAAAGCACCGCACCCGGTGCACTCAGCGTGGCCCGAGGCAAGCAAGTCAGCATCGCCAACTGGCACCGACCCCAAAAACAAGCGAAGGGTTGAGGCCAGGGCTTGCAGGCCACAGCCCAGGCTTCAGTGAGGCTGGTTGGACTTTTGCTGCGCGGCCCAGGCCAAGCGGTCGACCAGCGACGGCGCGATCAGCTTGAGCCAGCGGCCCACATGGCCCAGCGGGCTCATGATCACATCGCGCTTTCGGGTTTCGACGCCCTGCAAGATCTTGCGGGCGCACACGTCCACGGGCATGGCCTTGTCTTCGCTCAGGCCGCTGGTGCCTGCAGGCTGGCCTTGGGCGTTGTAGCCCCGGCGGCGGATGTCTGTGGCCACCACACCCGGGTAGGCGATGGTGACCGACACCCCATCGGCCAACAGCTCGGTGCGCAACGCTTCCAGAAAACCGTTCATCGCAAATTTGGTGGCGCAATACGCCGTGCGCCCCGGCACCCCGGCCAGGCCCGCGAGCGACGAGACACCCACCAGCCGACCGCGTGAGGCTTTCAGGTGCGGCAGCGCCGCGTGTGTGCACCAAACGGTGCCCCACTGGTTCACGCGCATCAGGTCTTCGTACCAGCCCAGGTGTTCGGCCTTCACGTCCTGCAGCAGGGCGTGGGCCGACACGCCCGCGTTGTTGATCAGGGTGTCGATGCAGCCGAACTGTTGCACAGCACGGGCGA
>CANBTZ010000096.1 GCA_947372495.1 Comamonadaceae bacterium
GGTGACTGGCCGTATCGAGCGCGGTATCGTCAAGGTCGGCGAAGAAATCGAAATCGTGGGTATCAAAGACACGGTCAAGACCACTTGCACAGGCGTTGAGATGTTCCGCAAGCTGCTGGACCAAGGTCAAGCTGGCGACAACGTCGGTATCTTGCTGCGCGGCACCAAGCGCGAAGATGTCGAGCGCGGCCAAGTGCTGTGCAAGCCAGGCTCGATCAAGCCACACACCCACTTCACGGGCGAGATCTATGTCTTGTCCAAAGACGAAGGTGGCCGTCACACGCCATTCTTCAACAACTACCGTCCCCAGTTCTACTTCCGTACGACTGACGTGACAGGCGCGATCGAATTGCCAGAAGGCAAAGAGATGGTGATGCCAGGCGACAACGTGTCGATCACTGTGAAGCTGATCAACCCCATCGCGATGGAAGAAGGTCTGCGTTTCGCTATCCGCGAAGGCGGCCGTACCGTTGGCGCTGGCGTCGTTGCCAAGATCCTCGCTTAATTCTTTTGTGGATCAGTGGCGCAAGGGCCTGGCCCTTGCGCTCTGCAAGCAGAACACTCACCACAAGGAATTGAAATGTCATCCAAGCAAAAAATCCGCATTCGCCTGAAAGCGTTTGACTACAAACTGATCGACCAGTCCGCTGCCGAGATCGTTGACACCGCCAAGCGCACCGGCGCGATTGTCAAGGGCCCAGTGCCTTTGCCAACACGCATGAAGCGTTTTGACATCCTGCGCTCGCCGCACGTCAACAAGACCAGCCGTGACCAGTTGGAAATTCGCACGCACCAGCGGTTGATGGACATCGTGGACCCTACAGACAAAACTGTGGACGCCCTGATGAAACTCGATCTGCCAGCAGGTGTGGACGTCGAAATCAAGCTGCAGTAATGCACTTGAGGGCCGCGCAAGCGGTCCGAAACTCTTGAAAAATAGCGTTGCTTGCCTCTTTGGGCGGGCCGCGCTATAATTTCAGGCTCACCTCAAATTGGGGTGAGATTTATTAACCCTCTTTCATACACCAAACGAAGCTGCCAATTGCAGTGGCTTCGGTGAAAGTTCTGGAGAAAACAATGAGTCTGAGCACCTCACTGGGGTTGCTGGGCCGCAAGGTGGGCATGATGCGTCTGTTCACTGATGATGGGGATGCAGTTCCTGTCACAGTGGTGGATGTGTCTAACAACCGCGTGACCCAAGTCAAAACCCAAGAGAACGATGGCTATGTCGCCCTGCAGGTGACATTTGGTAAGCGCCGTGCTTCACGCGTGACCAAGCCTATCGCTGGCCATCTGGCCAAAGCTGGCGTCGAAGCTGGCGAAATCATTCAAGAATTCCGCGTGACTGCTGACACTGCTGCCCAATACGCAGCCGGTGCCGCTGTGCCTGCAACGGTGTTCGCTGAAGGCCAAAAAGTGGACGTGCAAGGCACCTCCATCGGTAAGGGCTTCACCGGCACCATCAAGCGTCACAATTTCAAATCGCAGCGCGCGTCGCACGGTAACAGCCGTTCGCACAACGTGCCCGGTTCGATCTCCATGGCGCAAGATCCTGGCCGCGTGTTCCCAGGCAAGAAAATGTCGGGCCACCTCGGCGACGTGACTTGCACCACCCAAAACCTCGACGTCGTGCGTGTTGACGAAGTTCGTGGCCTCCTGATGATCAAGGGCGCGATCCCTGGTTCCAAAGGTGGTTTCGTGACTGTTCGCCCCGCCGTCAAAACCAAAGGAGCGAACTGATGCAGCTCGAACTCCTGAACGACCAAGGTCAAGCCGCTTCCAAAGTGGATGCGCCTGAAACCGTGTTCGGTCGTGAATACAACGAATCCTTGATCCACCAAATCGTGGTGGCTTATCAGGCCAATGCCCGTCAAGGCACTCGCGCCCAAAAGGACCGTGAACAAGTTCACCACTCGACCAAAAAGCCATTCAAGCAAAAAGGTACGGGCAACGCTCGTGCCGGTATGACTTCCTCGCCTCTGTGGCGTGGCGGCGGTCGCATCTTCCCTAACAGCCCGGAAGAAAACTTCACACAGAAGATCAACAAGAAGATGTACCGCGCTGGTATGGCTTCGATCTTCTCGCAGCTGGCCCGCGAAGGCCGTCTGGCTGTGGTGGACTCCCTCAAAGTTGAGTCGCCCAAGACGAAGGCCCTGGCGGCCAAGTTCAAGGCCATGAACCTCGACTCCGTGCTGGTGATCGCCGAAGAAGTCGACGAAAACCTGTACCTCGCTTCGCGCAACCTGGTCAACGTGCTCGTCGTTGAACCCCGTTACGCCGATCCAGTGTCTTTGGTCCACTTCAAGAAAGTGCTGGTCACCAAGGGCGCGATCGACAAACTCAAGGAGATGTTCGCATGAGCGCCGTGAAGTTTGACGAAGGTCGTCTGATGTCCGTGCTGGTCGCTCCCATCGTGTCCGAAAAGGCCACCATGGTTGCTGAAAAGTCCAACGCTGTGACATTCAAAGTGCTGCAGAACGCTACCAAGCCTGAAATCAAAGCCGCAGTGGAATTGATGTTCAAGGTCGAAGTGCAAGGCGTCTCTGTGGTGAACACCAAGGGCAAGACCAAGCGTTTTGGCAAGACCATTGGCCGTCGCGACAACGTTCGCAAGGCTTATGTCACGCTCAAAGCCGGTCAAGAGCTGAACCTCTCTGGGGAGGCTGCGTAATCATGGCTGTCATCAAGATCAAACCAACCTCCCCAGGCCGTCGTGGCGTGGTGAAGGTCACCCGTGACCATCTGTACAAAGGCGAGCCTTACGCTCCCCTGCTGGAACCCCAGCACCAGAAGGCCGGCCGTAACAACAACGGTCACATCACAACACGCCACAAAGGCGGTGGTCACAAGCACCACTACCGCGTGGTGGACTTCAAGCGCAACAAGGATGGCATTCCAGCCAAAGTTGAGCGCGTTGAATACGATCCAAACCGTACCGCGCACATCGCTTTGCTGTGCTACGCCGACGGTGAGCGCACTTACATCATCGCCCCTCGCGGCGTTGAAGTGGGCGCCACACTGCTGTCGGGTGCAGAAGCCCCGATCCGTGCTGGTAACACCTTGCCGATCCGCAACATCCCTGTGGGTTCAACCATCCACTGCATCGAGCTCAAGCCCGGTGCGGGTGCTCAAATCGCCCGTTCGGCAGGTGCTTCGGCAACCTTGCTGGCTCGCGAAGGCATCTACGCTCAAGTGCGCATGCGCTCCGGTGAAGTTCGCAAGATCCACATCGAATGCCGTGCAACCATTGGCGAAGTCGCCAACGAAGAACACAGCCTGCGTCAATTGGGTAAAGCTGGTGTCAAACGCTGGATGGGTATCCGTCCAACCGTTCGTGGCGTGGCCATGAACCCAGTGGATCACCCGCACGGTGGTGGCGAAGGCCGTACCGGCGAAGGCCGTCATGCAGTAGACCCGTGGGGCAACCTCACCAAGGGCTACCGTACCCGTAACAACAAGCGCACACAGGTCATGATCGTGTCGCGTCGCAAGAAGTAAGGGTTAGACAATGACACGCTCTCTCAAAAAGGGTCCATTCGTTGACCACCATTTGTTGGCCAAGGTTGAAAAAGCCGTTGCCACCAAAGATAAAAAGCCCGTCAAGACATGGTCGCGTCGCTCCATGGTTCTGCCCGATTTCATCGGTCTGACCATCGCCGTTCACAACGGCAAGCACCACGTTCCTGTTTATGTGACTGACCAAATGGTTGGCCACAAATTGGGCGAATTCGCACTGACCCGGACATTCAAGGGTCATCCTGCGGACAAAAAAGTCCAGAAGAAATAAGGAAAGACCATGGAAACACGTGCAGTCCTCCGGGGCGTCCGTTTGTCGGTCGATAAAGGCCGCCTGGTCGCCGATTTGATTCGCGGCAAGAAAGTGGATCAAGCTCTGAACATCCTGTCGTTCACGCAGAAAAAAGCTGCGGGCATCGTCAAGAAGGTTCTCGAGTCCGCTATTGCCAACGCCGAGCACAACGACGGCGCCGACATCGACGAGTTGAAGGTCAAGACCATCTACGTCGAACAAGGCACCACGCTCAAGCGTTTCACCGCCCGCGCCAAAGGCCGCGGCAACCGCATCAGCAAGCCCACATGCCATGTGTATGTGACGGTCGGCAATTAATCAGGAAGAACTATGGGACAGAAAATCCATCCTACCGGTTTCCGCCTGGCTGTCAGCCGTAACTGGGCAAGCCGTTGGTATGCCAACAACCGTGACTTCGCCGGCATGCTGGCCGAAGACATCAAGGTGCGTGAGTACCTCAAGGCCAAGCTCAAGAACGCCGCGGTTTCCCGCGTGCTGATCGAGCGTCCAGCCAAGAGCGCCCGCATCACCATCTTCTCGGCTCGTCCAGGTGTGGTGATCGGCAAAAAAGGCGAAGACATCGAGTTGCTCAAGAAAGAACTCGCAGCCCGCTTGGGCGTGCCAGTGGCCGTGAACATCGAAGAAGTGCGCAAGCCTGAAATCGATGCTCAACTGATCGCTGACAGCATCACCCAGCAGCTCGAAAAGCGGATCATGTTCCGCCGCGCCATGAAGCGCGCCATGCAAAACGCCATGCGTCTGGGTGCCCAAGGCATCAAGATCATGTCGGCTGGCCGTCTGAACGGCATCGAAATTGCGCGTACCGAGTGGTATCGCGAAGGCCGTGTGCCATTGCACACCCTGCGCGCTGACATCGACTACGCCACTTCCGAAGCCAAGACCACCTACGGCATCATTGGTGTCAAGGTCTGGGTCTACAAAGGTGACACCTTGGGTCGCAATGACGCTCCTGCACTGGCTGAGCCACGTGCCGAAGAAGAGCGCCGCCCACGTGGTCCACGCCGTGATGCCCGTCCTGGCGACCGCCCAACAGGCGATCGTCGTGGTGGCCCACGTCGTCCCGCAGGCACCAACACAGCACCCGCTGACGGCAGCGACAAGCCTGCCGGCGCAGGTGGTGATGCCAAACCCGCCGTTAAGCGCGTACGCACAGTCGCCGCGCCAGCTGCAGCAGCTGACGGTCAATAAGGAGTAATTACATGCTGCAACCTGCTCGCAGAAAGTTCCGCAAGGAACAGAAAGGCCGCAACACCGGCGTCGCTACCCGTGGCAACACGGTGGCGTTCGGTGACTTCGGCCTGAAGTCCACAGACCGCGGCCGTTTGACGGCCCGCCAGATCGAAGCCGCACGCCGTGCGATTTCACGTCACGTCAAGCGTGGCGGCCGCATCTGGATTCGTGTGTTCCCTGACAAGCCGATTTCCACCAAGCCTGCTGAAGTGCGTATGGGTAACGGTAAAGGTAACCCCGAATACTACGTGGCCGAGATCCAACCCGGTAAGGTGCTCTACGAAATCGTGGGCGTGCCTGAAGAGTTGGCCCGTGAAGCCTTCAAATTGGCCGCGGCCAAGTTGCCCTTGCGCACCACATTTGTGGCTCGCATGATTGGCCAGTAATTCAGGAGAGATAAGAAATGAAAGCTGCTGAACTGCGCCAAAAAGACGTTGCTGGTATTGAATCGGAAATCAAAGAGCTGCAAAAAGCCCACTTTGGTCTGCGCATGCAAAAAGCCACACAACAACTCGGCAACACCGGTACCTTGAGCCAGACTCGACGTGCCATCGCCCGTGCCAAAACCATCCTTGCCCAAAAGCAAGCCGCCAAGTAAGGAGTGACCATGACGGAAGCTAAAACATCCCTCAAGCGCACCTTGATTGGCAAGGTGGTCAGCGACAAGCGCGCCAAGACCGTGACCGTGCTGGTGGAACGCCGTGTGAAACACGCGCTCTACGGCAAGATCGTGGCCAAGTCGAGCAAGTACCACGCACACGACGAGACAGGTGAGTTTCACCTGGGCGACGTGATCGAAATCACTGAAAGCAAGCCGATTTCGAAGACCAAAAACTGGGTGGCTACTCGCCTGGTTGAAAAGGCTGCTGCCGTTTAAGCCCAAAAGCTGCAACGCAAGCAAACTTCAAGAAAACGACCCACAATGGTGGGTCGTTTTTTTTCGTCCCATCATTTAACACTCAGGAGACCCCCATGATCAAAGTCGGAGACACATTGCCCGCAGCCACGCTGATGGAATTCGTTGAAGTCGAAGGCAATGGCTGCAGCATTGGCCCCAACCCGGTCGATGTTGCCAAAGCCACCGCAGGCAAGACCATCGCCTTGTTCGCTCTGCCCGGCGCATTCACACCCACCTGCTCGGCCAAGCATGTGCCAGGGTATGTTGAAAACTTCGAGGCTTTCAAAGCCGCAGGTGTCGATGAAATCTGGTGTGTGAGCGTGAATGATGCTTTCGTCATGGGCGCATGGGCGCGTGATCAAAAGACCGATGCCAAGGTGCGCATGTTGGCTGACGGCAGTGCCGATTTCACCAAGGCCACGGGCCTGACATTGGACCTGACCAGCCGCGGCATGGGCCTGCGCAGCAACCGCTACTCCATGCTGGTCAAGGACGGCAAGGTCGCAGCATTGAACAACGAAGGCCCAGGCAAATTCGAAGTCAGTGACGCAGCCACATTGCTGGCGCAAGCCAAGGGCTGATCACCGCTCTGCGGCAAAACGCAAAGGGCTGCGCAAGCAGCCCTTTTTGCATGGTTTGTCACCAGCCTGTCAGTCGATGTCCACCTTCAGGTAATGCGCCCCGGCATGGGGGTTGTGGTAGTAGGGCGGTATTTCTTCGAAGCCCAAATCTTCGTACAGAGCCCGGGCTGCTTCCATGTCATCGAGCGTGTCGAGCAGCACGCAGCTGTAGCCGGCCATGCGAGCTTCATCGAGGATCGCATCCGCCAGCCGCCGGCCAAGTCCCAAGCCGCGGAAAGCCTGGCGCACGTAAAGACGCTTCATCTCGGCCGCATTCGGGTAGTCCGCTGCATCCAGAGGCCTGAGCGCGCAGCAGCCGGCCACCGCACCATCAACTCTGGCGAGCAAGAGGGCACCGCGTGGCGAGGCATATTCGCCGGGCAGCTGGGCCAATTCTTCGTCAAATCCCTGAAAACACAAATCCACATTCAGACTTTGCGCATATTCGGTGAAGATGTCGCGTGTCTCACGCCACTCATCAGCGCTGACAGGGGCGAGCAATTCAATGGAATGAGAGTTCAAGGTCGGTGCGTGGCGTGGTGGAGAGCCAAAGTGTAGCTGGATGCGCACGCACCCCGTATCAGGCCATACCCAGGGCCACAACCCAACGAACTGCCAAAGCGCACAACAACAACACCACGCACGCGCCCAGACGCGTGCCCAGACCGTCGCGCGAAGCCGGTGCGTCGCCGCCCACCATTTTGTCGCCGTGAAGCATGGCTGCCGCCAGGTTTTGCTGTTTGCAAAGCTTGTACCAAAGCACCGCTCCCACATGCAGCAAGACCAAAGCCAACAAGATGAATTTGCCCAGGCCCTTGTGCCAAGCAGTGGCGGCGCTGACCGCCGCGCCCGAGACCAGTGCGGTCAAGGGCCCCGCATTGGCGATCTCGTCGTCACTGACCAAGCCCGTGCTGACCTGTAAGGCCAGCCAGCACAGCATGGCCAGCACCGACCAGGAGCCTGCCGGGTTGTGCCCTGTGGTGAGTTGGGTGTCGTGCTGCCCTTGCCAGTAGGACTTCAGGCTTTGCAAGGACAAGGGCAGCTGCCCCCAGCGCGACCAATGGCCGCCCACGAAGCCCCAGATCAGGCGAAACAACAGCAGGGTGAACACGGCATAGCCAAAGCGAAAATGCCACGCCATGGCATCACCGCCCACTTGGCCCGTGACGATCAGCCCCAACACCGCCAAGGCGAGCGCCCCATGAAACAGACGGGTGGGCAAATCCCAAACGCGAATTTTCAACATCAAAGGACACTCCCTGTGCAAAAGAAACCAAAACATGCGAGACTGGAACAGTCAAATCATCCACCATTTGAAGGACAGACATGAACAAGTTCATCACATTGGCCAGCGTGCTGGTCGCCATGTTGGCCATGCCAGCGCAAGCCCAATTTGCCAAACCCGAAGACGCGGTGAAATACCGCAAGGCCAGTTTCACGGTGCTGGGGGCACACTTTGGCCGTCTGGCGGCCATGGCCAATGGCCGGGCGCCTTATGACGCCAAGGCGGCTGCCGATAACGCCGATGTGATTGCCACTGTGGCCAAACTGCCCTGGGCCGCGTTCGGCGAAGGCACCGACAAAGGCGAAACACGCGCCAAACACGAGATCTGGACCGAGTCGGGCAAATTCAAAGAAGCCGCAGACAAGAGCCAAGCCGAATTGGCCAAGGTGGTTGCTGCAGCCAAAACGGGCAACTTGGATGCGCTCAAAGCCGCAGTGGGCCCGGCCGGCGCCAGCTGCAAAGCCTGTCACGACAACTTCCGAAAAGACTGAGCCGTGGACTGAAGCTGCTCAGGCTTCGGCCAGCAGCTTCTCGATCAGGCGGTGCAGTTCGCTGAAATCCGGCGCGCCCACATAGCGCTTGACGATTTCACCGCGTTTGTTGAGCAGGTAGGTCGTGGGTGTGAGCTTGACGTCACCCCAGTCCTTGGCCACCACGCCCGTGTTGTCGATGGCGACCTTGAACGGCAGCCCGCGGGTCTGTGCAAAGTTGACCACATAGCTGGGCGGGTCGTAACTCATGGCCACGGCCAAGGTGTCGTAACCTTTGTCCTTGTACTGCTGGTAAGTGGCCACGATCTCGGGCATTTCTGCCACGCAGGTGGTGCAGCTCGTGGCCCAGAAGTTCACCAGCGTGACCTTGCCTTTGAGTTGGGATGAGCTGAGCTTGGAGCCGTCCAGCAGCACAAACAAAGACTCCGGTGCCTGTTCTTGGCCGCAACCTGGCAAAGCCAGGGCGGCAGAAAGCAAAAAGGCAGTGAGTGTCAAGCGGCGCATAGCGTTCATTGTAAAAGGCCCGAGGCAAGGCGGACCTGCATGTTGCTGTAAGGCCCGCTGTGGCTTGTGCCTTAGGCCAGAGCCTTCAAAATGTTCACCAGACCCTCGGGGTCACTCACCATCGGATCGTGGCCGGTTTTCATTTCAACGATCTTGGACTGGGGCAACCAAGCCCCGTCCCAGAACTTGGGGTCAACCATGCGCTGTCGGCTGATCTCGATCGTGCCCAGGGGCGGCTCGGTGCAGTTGATGAAGGTGCGCGGCACCGACGCCACACGCTGCGGATCGAACTGCAGCACATGCGTGTACGGCCCGCCGGGGTGGGGCGTCTGGCGCCGTTGCACCCATGCGTGGTCGGCGTCGGACAGGCCAAACACCGAGGCGTCGGGCGCCGGAAAGCTGCGCAGCGGTGTCGCCTCTGACGCCGCAATGCGGGCGTTGCGTGTGGCACTGGCGTGGGTGCTGCTCCAGCTCTCGCCGGGTTTGGGCAGCACCGCATCGAGGTAGACCAGGTGCTTGAGCCGTTCAGGCCGGCGATCGGCCACCGCGGTGCCCAGCATGCCCGCGTAGGAATGCACGACCAGGATCACATCGT
>CANBTZ010000097.1 GCA_947372495.1 Comamonadaceae bacterium
AGATCCACGCCAATGGTGTTTTTGAACACGCGCTTGATCATGCCCTGGAACATCTCGCGGATGTCTTCTTCGGTCAGGAACGAGGTTTCGATATCGATCTGCGTGAATTCGGGCTGGCGGTCAGCGCGCAAGTCTTCGTCGCGGAAGCACTTGGTGATTTGGTAGTAACGGTCATAGCCCGCCACCATCAAGAGCTGCTTGAACAACTGGGGCGACTGGGGCAATGCAAAGAAGTGGCCATCGTGCACACGGCTGGGCACCAGGTAGTCGCGGGCACCTTCGGGCGTGCTCTTGGTGAGCATCGGTGTTTCGATGTCGATGAAGCCGTTTTCGTCGAGGTACTTGCGCACTTCCATGGCCACTTTGTAGCGCAGCATCAGGTTGTTTTGCATGTAGGGGCGACGCAGGTCCAGCACGCGGTGCGTGAGGCGCGTCGTCTCCGACAGGTTCTCGTCGTCCAGCAAGAAAGGAGGCGTCACGGACGGGTTGAGCACCGTCATGGCGTGGCACAAGATTTCGATCTTGCCGCTTTTGAGGCCTTCGTTGGTCGTGCCCTCAGGGCGGGCTCGCACCAAGCCGGTGATTTGCACGCAGAATTCGTTGCGCAGGTCTTCGGCCACCTTGAAGGTGTCGGCGCGGTCGGGGTCGCACACCACTTGCACGTAGCCTTCGCGGTCACGCAGGTCAACAAAGATCACACCACCGTGGTCACGGCGACGGTTGACCCAGCCGCACAGGGTCACGGTTTGGCCCATCTGGGCTTCGGTCACCAGACCGCAATAGTGGGTACGCATGGAGGACATGTTTGTCGCTTTCTATTTTTCGAGAATGGCCAGCACGGGGGCGGCCAAGTGGTTCACAAATTTGCAGGGGCAGCAGTGGCTGGCAAGGCGTCAGGCCCGCCGGGCACCACCACCCCCATCGAGATGATGTATTTCAAGGCGTCATCGACCGACATGTCGAGTTCGATCACGTCGTCTTTGGGCATCATCAAGAAGAAGCCCGAGGTCGGGTTGGGCGTCGTAGGCACATACACGCTGACCATGGGTTGAGCCAGGTGCTTGGCCACTTCGCCGCCGGGAGTGCCGGTCAAAAAGGCGATGGTCCAGGCGCCTTGGCGCGGGTACTGCACCAGCAAGGCTTTGGAGAACGCATTGCCGCTCCCCGAAAACAAGGTATCGGCCACCTGCTTGACGCTGGTGTAGATCGTGCGCACCACCGGGATGCGGTTCATCAGGTTGTCCCACTGGCGCAGCATCCATTGGCCAAAAATATTGGCCACAAAAACGCCGGTGGCAAAAATCACAATCGCCACCAGGATCACACCCAGACCGGGCACGCCACGCAGGTACTCGGCCAGCACATGCATGCCGGGGATCACCGCATCTGCCGCGAACAAAACGGCCAAGAAGATGCTGTCGAGCAAACCCACCAGCCAGGTCAGAACCCAAACGGTGATGCCCATGGGCAGCCACACCAGCAAGCCGGTGATGAAATACTGTTTGAAGCTGCGTTGTTTCATGGGAGCGATCAAGGGTGGGCCGTCAGGCCATCAATGGCAGGCGCAAGAGCTGCCACAGCTGGCCGAAGCAGCTGGAGCAGAAGGTGAAGGGGCCGTCGGGGCCGCAGCATCAGCCGCAGCTGGCGCCGCATCGGTGGCAGGGGCAGACGCGGCAGGAGCGCCTGCGACACCACCGCCGCCCTTGAAGTCGGTGGCATACCAGCCTGAGCCCTTGAGCTGAAAGCCCGGAGCGCTCAGCTGCTTGCTGAACTTCGGGGCACCACAGGCGGGGCAATCGGTCAGGGGCGCGTCGGAAATCTTTTGCAGAACATCCTTGGCATGTCCGCAGGACTCACACTTGTAGGCGTAAATGGGCATGTTGGGGGCTCTTGAAGTGTCGGGGATACAGAACCTTAAATTATAGGCGGGGGCCGCCCATTCAAGCCCCCGGCTGTTGGGCTCAGCCCGTGCCCGCCAATTTGTGGTGTGGGGCGTGCTGGTTGCGGATCGCCTGTGGGGCCCAAGAGCCGATCAACATGCCCGACAAACTGGCCAAAACACCCGCCAACTGGGCCGGAAACTGTTCGCCAGCCGGGGTGAACATGAGCGCCAACCAGGTCAAAAGGCCCAAGACAATGGACAACAAGGCCCCCTGGGTGGTGGCGCGCGGCCAGTACAAACCAAAAGCCAGCGGCACAAAGGCCCCGACCAAGGTCACTTGGTAAGCGCCAGAGACCATTTCGTAGATCGAGCTGCCCTGCATCACGATGGCATAGCCCAGCACCACAGCGCTGAACACCAGCACCGTGACCCGCATGGCCCGCAGCTCTTGCTGGTCAGACTGGTGCGGACGGAACTGCCGCCAGATGTTTTCAGTGAAGGTCACGCTGGGCGCCAGCAAGGTGGCCGAAGCGCAGGACTTGATGGCCGAGAGCAAAGCGCCGAAAAACAGCACCTGCATGATGAAGGGCATCTGGGTCATGACCAAGGTGGGCAGGACTTTTTGCGGGTCTTGTGCAATCAGTTTGGCAGCCTGCTCGGGCATGATGATCAAGGCGCTGACCACCAAAAACATGGGCACAAAGGCGAACAGGATGTAGAACACCCCGCCAATGACCGGGCCACGGGTGGCGGCGAATTCGCTGTTGGCCGACATCACGCGTTGAAACACGTCTTGCTGCGGGATCGAGCCGAGCATGATGGTGATGGCCGCCGCGATGAAGAACACGATGTCATGGAAGTTGGGCTCGGGCCAGAACTTGAACATGTCCTGGCTCACGGCCAAGGCGATGACTTTGTCTGCCCCACCGGCCTGATGCCCCGCAAACACCGCCAAGATGGCCAGCCCGACCACCAAGATGATCATCTGGATGAAGTCGGTGATGGCCACCGACCACATGCCGCCAAACAGGGTGTAGGCCAGGATCGACACCACCCCGATGGCCATGCCCATGGGCATGCTGACCACGCCGTCTGACAGCACGTTGAACACCAAGCCCAGCGCCGTGACCTGCGCCGACACCCAGCCCAAATAGCTGACCATGATGATGAGCGAGCAAATGACCTCGACGCTGCGGCCATAACGCTCACGGAAATAGTCGCTGATGGTCAGCAGGCTCATGCGGTAGAGCCGAGCGGCAAAGAACAGGCCCACCAAAATCAGGCAGCTGCCCGCGCCAAACGGGTCTTCGACCACGCTGCCCAGCCCGTTGTTGACGAACTTGGCCGGGATGCCCAGCACCGTCTCTGAACCAAACCAGGTGGCAAAGGTGGTGGTGACGATCATGCTGATCGGCAAATGCCGCCCGGCGATGGCGAAATCTGCCGTGTTTTTCACGCGCTTGGCGGCGACCAGACCGATCGCAATGGTCACCAGCAGGTAGGCGATCACGAGGGTGAGCAGCATTCCCGTTCTCCTGGGCCAGCGGTCAAAGGTAAAGCTGCACGTGGGCCCACACTTGCAGCAATAGCAAATTCATCAAAAAGCCCATGGCCAGGTAAAGCAGGATTTGCAGCAGGCCGTTGGTGCGCCGCTGCTCGGCCAGCAGCAAATCCAGCTGCTTGCGGTCGTTTTGGTGAGGGTGCTTGAGGTAGTCGCTCAGCAGGCGAGGCAACTGGGGCAGCAGCTTGGCGTATTGCGGCGCTTGCGCCTTGAGCTCTTCCCACAGGCGTTTGGGGCCGATCTGCTCGATCATCCATTTTTCGAGGAAAGGCTTGGCCGTGTTCCACAGGTCCAGTTCGGGGTCGAGCTGGCGGCCCAGGCCTTCGATGTTGAGCAGGGTCTTTTGCAAGAGCACCAGCTGCGGCTGGATCTCGACATGAAAACGGCGCGAGGTCTGGAACAAGCGCATCAGCACCATGCCCAAAGAAATTTCCTTGAGTGGACGGTCAAAGTACGGCTCGCACACGGCGCGGATGGCCGCTTCGAGCTCGTCCACACGGGTGTCGGCAGGCACCCAGCCGGACTCGATGTGCAGCTCGGCCACGCGCTTGTAGTCGCGGCGAAAAAAGGCCGTGAAGTTTTGCGCCAGGTATTCCTTGTCGTACTCGGTCAGCGTGCCCACGATGCCAAAGTCGAGCGAAATGTAACGGCCAAAAGTCTCGGGGGCCAGACTGACCTGGATGTTGCCCGGGTGCATGTCGGCATGAAAAAAACCATCGCGAAACACCTGCGTGAAGAACAAGGTCACACCATCGCGGGCCAGCTTGGGAATATCGACACCCGCTTCGCGCAAACGGTCCACATGGCTGATGGGCACGCCGTGCATGCGCTCCATCACCAGCACTTCGGTCTGGCACAAGTCCCAAACCATCTCAGGGATCAGCACCAGGTCGAGCCCTTCCATGTTGCGGCGCAGCTGCGCGGCGTTGGAGGCTTCGCGCACCAGGTCCAGCTCGTCGTTGAGGTACTTGTCGAACTCGGCCACCACTTCGCGGGGCTTGAGTCGTTTGCCGTCGGCGCTGAGGTTTTCGACCCAGCCGGCCATCATGCGCATGAGGCTCAGGTCTTTTTGAATGACGGGAAGCATGCCCGGGCGCAAGACTTTGACAGCCACTTCGCGCACATGGCCCGACTTGCCGCGCAAGGTGGCAAAGTGCACCTGTGCAATCGAGGCGCTGGCCACAGGCTGGCGGTCAAAGGTCTCGAAAATGGTGTCCACCGGTTTGCGAAAAGCCCGCTCGATGGTGGCCACCGCGATGTCGGAGCTGAACGGGGGCACGCGGTCTTGCAACTTGGCCAGCTCATCGGCAATGTCAGGCGGCAACAGGTCGCGCCGGGTGGACAACACTTGACCGAACTTCACAAAGATCGGGCCCAGGCGTTCGAGCGCTTCGCGCAGGCGCACGGCACGGGGCGCCCTCAGGTCGCGCCCAAACGACAGCATCCGGGCCAGCAAGCGGCTCCAGGGCTTTTGAAAACTGGAGAGCACCAATTCGTCCAGGCCGTAGCGCAGGACGATGAAAACAATGAAAGCGCCCCGGCCCAGGCGGCTCATGCGGCAGCACCCACCGACGAGCCCGGCGCGCGCTGCGCCACAAAGCTGCGCAAGGCCTCCATGGCTTTGCGGGCGGCTTGCGCCAAGGTGTGTGCAGGGGCGTCGCCCACCAAGCGGGCCAGGTCTTCTTCGGCATCCCAGCGCACGTGGTCGATCAGCCAGTTGATTTCGGCAGCGAGCTGCACATCGCCCTCGATGCGGACTTTGGGCTTGTCGCCACGGGCCAGCGCCGACAAGATGTCCAGCGGTGACTCTTGGGTGGCTGTCAAGCGCAGGTCAAAGCCCTCGAAGGCCACACGCTCGAGCAAGCCAGCGGCAGTGGGTTGGAGTTGCAGCTTCATGGATTGCCACACGATTTCGATGCGCTGGCCTTTTTGGCGGGCCAGACGCTGGCAAGCTTGTGGCTCGCTCATCAACACGTGGTTGAGAAAGAGCACCAAGCGGTTGAGGGTTTCATCCACCACCCAAGCGGGGGGCTGAAAACGGGCCGCGATCTGCGGCAGAGCCTGAGCGGCCCAAGAAAAAGGGGACTGTGTTGCCATAGTCCCCGATTATTCCCGAAAGCAGCGCCCACTCGGGCGCTCTGGGTTTATTGAAGTGCCTGGACCCCTGCCACCAGCCAGCCACTGCCGTCTTGCTTGAGCTTGGTCATGTTCCAGACTTCGCGGAAAGGGCTGGGGCCGGCAGAGGCGTCTTCGCGGATCACGCCGTTGAACTCGACACTGGCCATGTAGGCGTCGGGCAGCTCTTCGATGCCCAGCAATTGGGCTTCGAGCGTGACCACTTCGGTCTTGTTGGGTTGGCCAGGGAACTGGCTTTCGCGCTCGGCCAGTTGGCTGCGGATTTCCGCCAGCATGGTGTCGGTCATCATGGCGCGCAACGTGGCGATGTCCGAACGGTCCCAGGCATCTTGCAAGCTCACAAAATTGCGTTTGGCGGCTTCAACGAAGCCAGCCACATCGAACCCGGACGGAACACCCCAGCCCTGATTGCCCTGCAGGCCCGCGCCGATCATGGAGCCGGTGGGCGTGTGGGCTGCGCTGTCGAAGCGGGTGTCATGGTTTTCCCATGGGCGCGCCGAGGCGTCGTTGCCGACTTTCTCGGGGTTGTACTGCTTGAAAGTGGCCGGTTGCTCTGCCGTGGCACCCGCGCCTTGGTAGGCCAAGCCGCCCGATGCACCAGCACGGCGGCGCATGAACATGCCGATCAAGGCCATCACGGCCACACCGACCAAGAGGAACATCAGCACGTTGCCAAAGGCTTCGCCCATGCCCAAAGAATGGGCCAGCCAAGCCAGGCCCAGGCCCGCAGCCAACCCGCCGAGCATGGCACCCCAGGGCTTTTTGGCAGGCGCGGCAGGCGCAGGTCGCGGCGCCATGGGCGCGGCTTGCTGTGCAGGCGCAACAGGCGCTTGCGGGCGCACAGCTTCACGCTGTGTGACTTGGTTGGACTGCTGGCCCATGGACTTGCCACCACCGAGCCGGCGAGCAGCTTCGGCATTGAGGCTGCCCAGCGCCAGTACGGCCGCGAGCATCAGGGTCAGAAATTTGTTCACAGTGTCTCCAGTCGCAATTGATTCACAAATTAGGCATCAGCATTTGATACCGACGTGCAAGGCTACCACCCCCGCCGACAAATTGTGAAAATCCACGTGCCCGAATCCAGCCTTTTTCATAAGGGTTTTCAGCGATTCCTGGTCAGGGTGCATGCGAATGGATTCAGCCAGATAGCGGTAGCTGTCGGCGTCACCGGCCACCAGTTGGCCCATGTGTGGCAGGATCTTGAAGCTGTACCAGTCGTAGATTTTTTCGAGCGGCTTGGCGACTTTGGAGAACTCCAGCACCAGCAATTTGCCACCGGGCTTGAGCACGCGGCACATCTCGGCCAGGGCGGCGTCTTTGTGCGTCATGTTGCGCAGGCCAAAAGCCACGCTCACCACGTTGAAATGGTTGTCCGGAAAAGGCAGCTTCTCGGCGTCGCACACCAGCGTGGGCAAGGCCAGGCCGTGGTCGAGCAAACGGTCGCGGCCAGTACTGAGCATGGCTTCGTTGATGTCGGTGTGCACCACGCGGCCCGTGGCACCGACCTTCTTGGCAAAGGCCATCGACAAGTCACCCGTGCCGCCCGCGATGTCGAGGACTTGGTCGCCCTCCTTGAGGTTGGCCACCTGCACGGTGTAGGCCTTCCACACGCGGTGCAGGCCCATGGACATGATGTCGTTCATCACGTCGTATTTGGACGCGACAGAGTCAAAAACGCCGCGCACATGCTTGGCTTTTTCTTTTTCGTCGACGGTTTTGAAACCGAAATGGGTGGTGCTCATGGCGACCCTCCTAATCTGATATTCAGTGGTTGTGGCCGCAGCTGCTGCCCGCTTTGTCTGGCATGGGCGCATCGCGCTGGGCGCCTGCCGCTTGCAGGCGTTCTTCGTACTGTTGCCACAAAGCGGCTTGCTGGTCGCCTAAGAAGTACAAGTACTCCCAGGTGAACAGGCCGGTGTCGTGGCCGTCTGAAAACGTGGGTTTGACTGCGTAGTTGCCCACAGGCTCTAGGTCAAGCAAGGTCACATCGCGCTTGCCCGTTTGCAGCACTTCTTGCCCCGCACCGTGGCCCTGCACTTCGGCCGAGGGCGAGTACACGCGCATCAGCTCGAACGGGATGCGGAAATTGACCCCGCCAGCGAAGCCGATTTCGAGCACGCGCGAAGCACCGTGCACGGTCAAGGACTCGGGCGTGGGCGTTGTGGGGGTCAAACCGGCCATGTTCTGCTTTCGGGTGTGTCGTTATCGGCGGTCAAACCAACACGCGCTCGATGCCACCGGCATTGGCCGCGCTGACGTACTCGGGCATCCAGTTCTCGCCCAGGATGTGCTTGGCCATCTCGACCACGATGTAGTCGGCCTCGAGCAGGCCGTTTTGCAGGTCATCTTGATAGCGATTCAAGCCCATCAGACAGCTCGGGCAAGAGGTGAGGATTTTGACGTTTTCCTCTGCCTTGACCGCACCAGATTGACGCAAAGCGACCTCGCCTTTGCGAATTTCCTCTTCTTTGCGAAAGCGTATCTGTGTCGAGATATCAGGGCGTGACGAGGCCAAACCACCGCTTTCACCACAGCAGCGACTGCTCTCCAAAACACCATCACCCAACAAGGCGGTGACGGTTTTCATGGGTGCTTGCAACTTCATGGGGCTGTGGCAAGGGTCGTGATAAAGGTACGCACCTTGGGATTCGAGCTTGATGCCTTTTTCAAGCAGATACTCGTGAATATCCACAATGCGGCAACCCGGGAAAATCTTGTCGAACTCGTAGCCTTGCAATTGGTCGTAGCAGGTGCCACAGCTCACCACCACGGTCTTGATGTCGAGGTAGTTGAGCGTGTTGGCCACCCGATGGAACAGCACCCGGTTGTCGGTGATGATCTTCTCGGCCTTGTCGAACTGGCCCGAGCCTTTTTGCGGGTAACCGCAGCACAGGTAGCCCGGTGGCAGCACAGTCTGCACGCCCGCATGCCAAAGCATGGCTTGGGTTGCCAATCCCACTTGACTGAACAGACGCTCTGAGCCGCAGCCAGGAAAGTAAAACACCGCCTCGGTCTCTGCACTCGTGGTTTTAGGGTCACGAATGATCGGCACGTAATCTTTATCTTCAATGTCAAGCAGCGCTCGGGCACCCTTTTTAGGCAGGCCTCCGGGCATTTTCTTGTTGATGAAGTGAATCACCTGCTCCTTGATGGGAGGTGGGCCAACCGTCGCAGGAGGCGCCTTGGTTTGTTGCCGTGCAAACACATTCAACACACGGTTGCCCAAGCGTTGCGCCTTGAAACTGATTTTGGTCAATGCCTGACCCAATGCAATGGCATTGGGACTGGCGGTACCGATGAACCAAGACTGAAACTCCGCTGCTGGCCGGAAGCTCTTTTGCCCCATCTTGCGCAAGAGGTTGCGCATGTTCATGGACACATCGCCAAAGTCGATGTTCACCGGGCAAGGCGTCAGGCATTTGTGGCACACGGTGCAGTGGTCGGCCACGTCTTCAAACTCTTGCCAGTGCTTGATCGATACGCCACGGCGCGTTTGCTCTTCGTACAGAAAGGCTTCAACCAACAAAGAGGTGGCGAGGATTTTGTTGCGTGGGCTGTAGAGCAAATTGGCACGCGGCACATGGGTGGCGCACACCGGCTTGCACTTGCCGCAGCGCAGGCAGTCTTTCACGCTGGCCGCGATCGCGCCAATGTCGGACTGCTGCATGATCAGCGACTCGTGGCCCATCAGGCCAAAGCTCGGGGTGTAGGCGTGCGTCAAGTCAGCCGCATGCACATCGTCGCCCAGCCCGGTCAAAGCCGCGCCGCGCAGCAGCTTGCCTTTGTTAAAGCGCCCTTGCGGGTCCACCTTGGCTTTGTAGGCCGTGAAGTTGGCCAGTTCGGCATCGGTCAAAAATTCCAG
>CANBTZ010000098.1 GCA_947372495.1 Comamonadaceae bacterium
ATGGGCAGCAACTACATCCGCACGGCCCGCGCCAAAGGCCTGCCCATGCACTTGATTGTGTTCAGACACGCTTTGCGGCCGTCGCTGCTGCCCGTGGTCACCATCGTGGGGCCATTGGCGGTGTCTTCCATCACATCGGCCTTGGTCACTGAGAGTATTTTTTCCATTCCCGGCTTGGGCATTTTGGTGGTCAACGGTGCCGCCAACCGTGATTACACCCTGGTGCTGGGCCTGGTGGTGCTGATCACTGCGCTGGTCGTGCTGGTCAATTTGTGTGTGGACCTGATTTATGCATTCCTCGATCCCCGCAGCCGAGCCTGAGCGCAGTCCATGGCGCGATGCCATGCAACGCTTTCGCCGCAACAAGGCCGCGGTCACCAGCCTCGTTTTTCTGATTTTGGTGACGTTGCTTTGCGTCATCGGCCCTTGGTTGCTCACGCACGCTTATGACAGCACCGATTGGGACGCGCTCAAACTCCCGCCATCGCTGACCAACAGCCACTGGTGGGGCACCGACGAATCCGGCCGTGACCTCTTGGTGCGCTGCTTGGTGGGCGGTCGCATCTCGCTCATGGTGGGCATCCTGACGACCTTGACGTCGATTGCCCTGGGGGTGGTCTGGGGCGCCACGGCGGGCTACTTGGGGGGCGCAGTTGACCAGGTGATGATGCGCATCGTGGACATCATGTACGCCGTGCCTTACCTGCTGATTGCGATTTTGTTGGTGACGGTACTTGGCCGTGACTTTTACCTCGTGGTGCTGGCCATCACCGCTTTTTCGTGGATGGACACGGCCAGACTCGTGCGCGGCCAAACCCTGTCCCTGCGCAAGATGGAGTTCGTGGAAGCCGCACGAGCCATGGGCGTGTCCACACCCCGCATCGTGATCGAACACATCGTGCCCAACCTGCTGGGCCTCGTGCTGGTTTACGCCACCGTGACGGTGCCCAGCGTGATCCTGACCGAGTCGGTGCTGTCTTTTCTGGGGCTGGGCATCCAGGAGCCCATGACCAGTTGGGGCGTATTGATCCACGACGGCGCGCAGATGCTTGATTCAGCGGCATGGCTGCTCATCTTCCCCGCGCTGATGCTCTCGCTGACGCTCTACAGCTTCAACTACTTGGGCGATGGCTTGCGCGATGCCCTGGACCCGAAGGACCGCTGACGTGGGCACCCATCCATCCTTGCTGGACGTTAAAAACCTCAACGTCCACTTTCAAACACCCGAGGGCGAACTGCAGGCGGTTCGCGATGTGAGCTTCAGCTTGCGCCCCGGGGAAACTCTGGGCGTGGTGGGCGAAAGCGGTTCGGGCAAAAGCCAGACCATGCTCGCCATGATGGGCCTGTTGGCCAACAACGCCCGAGCCGAAGGCCAAGTGCTGTTTCGGGGTGAGAACATCTTGAATGTGCCCACAGCGCAGCTTAACCGCGTGCGTGGCCAGAAACTGGCCATGATTTTTCAGGACCCCATGACCTCGCTCAACCCGTTTTTGACGGTAGAGCGGCAGATGACCGAGGTCTTGCAAACGCACCAGAATGCTTCTCGCGGGCAAGCGCGTGCAGCGGCGCTCAAGATGCTGGAGAACCTGCGCATTGCCGATCCGCAGCGCTGCTTGCAAAGCTACCCGCACCAGTTTTCTGGTGGCATGCGCCAACGCATCATGATCGCCATGGCTTTGCTCAGCCAGCCCGATGTGCTGATCGCTGACGAGCCCACCACGGCACTCGATGTGACCGTGCAAGCGCAAATCGTCGCCCTGCTGCGTCAGCTCCAGCAAGACCACGGCACCAGCATCATCATGGTCACGCACGACCTGGGGCTGGTGGCCGGTCTGAGCGACCAAGTGATGGTGATGTACGGTGGCCGGGTCATGGAACATGCCCAGGCGGACGACATTTTTTACAACACCCACCACCCTTACACCCGCGCACTGCTGGAGTCGGTTCCCCGTCTGGAGCACGCAGACGATGAACTGCTGGCCATTCCCGGCATGCCGCCCTCGCTGCGCAACATGCCTGCGGGTTGCCCGTTCGCGCCGCGCTGCGCCAAGGCCGACAGCGCTTGCCAGCGCCCTGCCCCCCTGCAACTTGCGCCGCTGTCTGCTGCAGAGCATCTGTGTGCCTGTCACCATGCAGGAGCCAAGGCATGAACCCAGCTGTGAGCACCCCGAACAAACAAATCCTGTTGCAAGTGCGTGACCTGCGCGTTCGCTACCAGGTCAATGACAGCACCGGGTTTTGGCCCAAAACCCGCCAACTCGAAGCCGTCAAGGGCATCGGCTTTGACCTGTACGAAGGCGAGACCTTGGGCATTGTCGGCGAATCTGGCTGCGGTAAATCGAGTCTGGCCAAGGCCTTGATCGGGTTGATCCCGAGTACATCCAGCCAGCTCCATTGGCTGGACCATGACCTGACGAAGACCGCGATCGGGCGCTGGGGTTCGGTCAGGCGCGATGTGCAAATGGTTTTTCAGGACCCTTTGTCGAGCCTGGACCCCCGCCTGAATGTGCTCAAAATCGTGTCAGAGCCTTTGCGCACACACGAGCCGGGACTCACCGCAGACCAGCTCAAGGCCGCAGTGATCGAAACACTCAACAAGGTCGGCCTGGAAGAAAGCGTGCTCTACCGCTATCCGCACGAAATGTCGGGTGGTCAATGCCAGCGCATTGGCATTGCCCGAGCCATCATCTTGCGACCCAAAGTGATTTTGTGCGACGAACCTGTGTCGGCGCTGGACGTGTCTATCCAGGCGCAGATCATCCAGCTGCTGCGTCAACTGCAGCGCGAGATGAACCTGACCTTGGTGTTCATTTCGCATGATTTGGCGGTCGTCAAACACATCAGCCACCGCGTGATGGTGATGTATTTGGGCAAGATGATGGAGCTGGGGCCCAAGGACACATTGTTCAAACAGCCCGCGCACCCTTACACGCAAGCCCTGCTGGATGCCGTGCCCAAAGCCGATCCGAGGAACGAACGCCACAAGACTTTGTCATTGCTCTCGGGTGACATTCCCTCGCCGCTCAACCCGCCCTCGGGTTGCGTTTTCCACACCCGCTGTACACGGGCCGATGCGCAATGCGCTGACCAAACACCGTTGGCGCAAACCAGCGCAGATGGCCATGTCTGCGCTTGCTGGCACCCACTGGTCCGCGCCTGATCAAGCCGCCACAGGCTTGGCCAAGTCGTGGCGGATCAAGTCGTAGCCCAGTTGGGTGTATTGCTTCCAGCGCGCACGGGCGTTGGCACGGTCGAGGTCATCGCCCGTCACGATCTCGATCAGACGAGACACCTTCTCAAACCCGACGGGCACCGCATCGCCCAGATTGACCAAGACATCAACAGCGCCCAATGCGGCCACGCTCTCAGCCAAAACCACCGCACATGCAGCATCCGCTGAGGGCTGGCCGTGCGCGCCCACCAGCATGTGCGAAATGAAGTCGGCAGCAGAAAAAGTCCACAGCGCCTGATCCAGGTGACTCAAAAAAGGCTGAGCGCCCACCACACCCGCGCGCAGCCCGCTGGCGTGCACCTTGCGCAGCAACCTGCAGGTGTAGGTCAGGCGGTCAGGCGCGTTGAAATGAAACTCGATGCGGGTCATGCAGTGCGCGCAGTTGTCAGGCAGCGCGGCGGCGGGACGGTGCGGCTTTTTTGGCAGCCGGAGCCGCTGTCAAACCCGTCACATACTCGAGCAACAAGCTCACCGGACGACCCGTGGCGCCTTTGGCCGCGCCGCTTTTCCACGCGGTGCCGGCAATGTCCAAGTGTGCCCAAGGGTACTTCTTGGCAAAGCGCTGCAAGAACTTGGCTGCTGTGATCGATCCGCCTGCGCGGCCTGCCACGTTGGCCACGTCGGCGAACTTGGTTTTGAGACCTTCGGCGTAATCGTCGTCCAGGGGCATGCGCCAGCACAGGTCACCCGAAGCTTCGCCCGCGTGCTGCAAGTCGGTGGCCAGTTGGTCATCGCTGGCAAACAGGCCCGAACGCACGCCGCCCAGCGCGATCACGCAGGCACCAGTCAGGGTGGCGATGTCGATCACGGCGCGGGGCTTGAAGCGCTCGGCGTAAGTCAAGGCATCGCACAGCACCAAGCGGCCTTCGGCGTCGGTGTTCAGGATCTCGATCGTCTGGCCGCTCATGCTGGTGACCACATCGCCGGGTTTGACGGCGGTGCCGTCGGGCATGTTTTCGGTGGCCGGGATCAAGCCCACCACATTGACCTGTGGGCGCAGGATGCTCAAAGACTTGAACACACCCAGCACGCTGGCTGCGCCGCTCATGTCGAATTTCATCTCGTCCATCTCAGCCGCTGGCTTCATCGAAATGCCGCCTGTGTCGAACGTGATGCCTTTGCCCACCAGCACCACAGGCGCATCTTGTGTTTTGCCGCCTTTGTAATGCATGACGATGAATCGCAGAGGCTCGGCTGAGCCCTTGGCCACAGCCAGGAAGGAGCCCATGCCCAACTTGGTGACCTCTTTGGGACCCAGCACGGTGCAGTCCATTTGAGGGCCTTTGGCGATGGCGCGAGCCGCCGTGGCCAAGTCGCTGGGGGTGGCGTGGTTGGCGGGGCGGTTGGCCCATTCTTTGGCCGTCTCAATGCCGGCCACAGTGGCGGCAGCTTTGTCCACGGCATGGCGGTGCGCGGCCGTGACCGATTCGGCGCTCAAACCCACGCGCGTGAGCGCTCGGGCTTTGGGCTTGCTCAGCGTCGTGGTGTAGGTGTAGCTGGCGTCTGCCAAGGCGACCGCCGCATGCATCATTGGCTCTGGCGACACATCACCCGCCCAATGCAGGCCCAAGCTCTGGACCTTGGCACCCTTGAGGCTGGCCCAGGCGGCCAAAATCGCGGCTTTGTGGTCGGCGGTTCGGCCTTCACCACAAGACACCACCACCACACGCCGGGCCTTGAAGCCCTCCATGCCGTAAGATTGCAAAACCGATCCGGCTTTGTGTTCAAAATCTCCGGCTTTGATGGCCTTGTTGACCCACGCTGAAATCGGGTCTTGGCCCAAGACGGCGCTGGATGACCAGATCACCACCAGGGCGTCGTGTGCGTCACGTGGCAGTTGCGTGATGAGGCGTTTTTGGATTTCTAAGTTCATGGTGGGTTGCTCCTTTTTCAACATGTTATTCGATTCGCTGTTGTGCCAAGCGCCAGCCCTTCACTCGGGCGACAGCCTGCACGCGTCAACGCCCTCATGAAAACCGTTCAACGCCTTCTTTACAAAGAAATCATCCAAGCCGTGGTGTTTGTGGCCTGCGGCTTTTTGGCCCTGTTTGTCTTTTTTGATTTGGTCGAAGAACTGCAAAACCTCACCCGAATGGCTGGCACAGGGTTTCGCTTGCAACACGGCCTGATGCAGGTGGCCCTCAAGGCACCGGGGCACCTGTACGAGCTGATGCCCATCTCGGTGCTGATCGGCACGATTTTTGTCATGGCGCGGCTGGCGCAAAGTTCTGAATTCACCATCCTTCGCACAGGGGGCCTGGAGCCTGTGCGCGCGCTGACCATGCTGCTGCAGCTGGGCTTGGGTTTTGTCTTGCTGACGTTTTTGCTCGGCGACTACATTGCACCGTGGTCTGAACGCCAAAGCACCCTGCTCAAGAGCCAGTTCAGGGGAGCGATCACCACAGGCCAGACCGGGGCATGGCTCAAAGAGCGCAACGCCAACGGCCATTCGGCGGTCAACGTCAAGGCCTTCAACGACAAGGCCCACATGCTGGGTGTGCGCATTCACCAGTTCAATGCGCAAGGCGAACTGCTGACCATCACCCAAGCCGCCAAGGGTGAGTTTGGCGAGGGCATTTGGAAACTGAGCGATGTCCAGCAAGAGTCATTGACTGGGCAGAATAAGCAAGCGGTGACGCAGATTGCCATCCGCAAACTGCCCAGTCTGGATTGGCCCACGGGCATTTCTGCAGACATGGTCGCCGCAGCCCTGCTCAGCCCCGAGCAGATGAAAATTTGGGACTTGTTTCTCTACACTCGCCACCTCTCCAGCAACAACCAGAACGCCCAGCAGTATGAGATCCAGCTTTGGCGCAAGGTGTTTTACCCGCTCAGTTGCCTGGTCATGCTGACCCTGGCGCTGCCCTTTGCTTACCTGCACTTTCGTTCAGGGCAGATCGCCGGGCATGTGTTTGGCGGCGTCATGGCGGGCATCAGTTTTTACCTGCTGAACAACGTTTTTGGCCACATCGGCAATTTGCAAAACTGGGTGCCGTGGATCACCTCAGCTGCGCCGTCTCTGCTGTACACACTGATTTCGCTGGGCGCATTTGCCTGGATGGTGAACAAACAATGACTTCGACAACCACCGGCATCGTGCTGTTCGCACACGGCTCACGCGACCCGCTTTGGCGCGCCCCCATCGACGCCGTGGCACAAGCCATTGCCGCGCAGTCACCCGCGTGCTTGGTGCGCTGCGCTTTTTTGGAGCTGACCACGCCCGATTTGCCGACCGTCGTCGTCGAACTGCTCAGCCTGGGCGTGACGGCTGTGCGCATCGTGCCCATGTTTTTGGGTGTGGGCAGGCACGCGCGCGAAGACTTGCCTGAATTGGTGGCGCAACTGCGGGCGCAACACCCCGCACTGCAGATAGAACTGATGCCCTCGGTGGGCGAGCACCCGGCCTTGACAGCACTCATGGCACAGATTGCGTTGGGTACAGCGCCCAATCCATAAAACCGCAAGGCATAATTGCAGCCGTCAATATGGCGAATTGCATATGAACCTTCACCAATTCCGTTTTGTCCAAGAGGCTGCCCGGCGCAATCTCAACCTCACCGAGGCCGCCAAGGCACTGCACACCTCGCAGCCAGGGGTGTCCAAGGCCATCATCGAGCTCGAAGAAGAGCTGGGCATCGAGATCTTTGCCCGCCACGGCAAGCGGCTCAAACGCATCACCGAGCCGGGCCTGCATGTGATGCAGAGCATCGAAATCATCCTGCGCGAAGTGGGCAACCTGCGCAAGATCGGTGACCAGTACAGCGCCCAGGACAGCGGCACCCTGTCAATCGCCACCACCCACACGCAAGCGCGCTATGTGCTGCCCGTGCCCGTGGCCAAGCTGCGCGACAAATACCCCAAGGTCAACATCAGCCTGCACCAGGGCGCCCCCGACCAAGTGGCCAAAATGCTGCTCGACGACACGGCCGAGATTGGCATCGCCACCGAGTCGCTGTCGGCCTACGAAGACCTGGTGACCCTGCCCTGCTACGAGTGGCAACACATGTTGGTGATGCCACTGGACCACCCTCTGGCCCAACTCGAGCGCTTGACGCTCGAAGACATCGCAAAAGAACCCCTGATCACTTACCACCCTTCATTCACGGGCCGCACGCGCATTGACCACGCCTTTGCCGCCAAAAAGCTGCACCCGCGCATCGCCCTCGAAGCCATCGACTCGGACGTGATCAAGACCTATGTTCGTCTGGGCCTGGGCGTGGGCATCGTGGCCGAAATGGCCGTGCATGACGACCCCGTGCACGACCTGGCCGTGCGCCCCTTGGGCCCGCTGCTGGGCATGAACGTGGCGCGCGTCGCCTTCAAGCGCGGCGCTTACCTTCGCCAATTTGTCTATCATTTCGCTGAACTGCTGAGCGATCGCTTGACCGCCAGCCTGGTGGCCAAAGCCATGACCGGCCACGTCAACGACTACGAACTCTGAGCCATGACACCTCGCACCCCCCACCTGCCCTCCAAAACGCCCAACATGGGCACCACCATCTTCACCGTCATGTCGGCGCTGGCCACCGAAAAAGGCGCGGTCAACCTCGGTCAGGGCTTTCCTGACTTTGCCTGCGACCCCCAACTGCTGGATGCGGTGAGCAACGCCATGCGCGAGGGCCTGAACCAATACCCGCCCATGACGGGCGTGGCCCCACTGCGCGAAGCGGTGAGCGCCAAAATTGAAAAACTCTATGGGCGCCACTACGACCCCGTGACAGAAATCACCGTCACGGCGGGCGCCACACAGGCCATCCTCACCACCATCTTGGCCATCGTGCACCCGGGCGACGAAGTCATCGTGCTCGAGCCCTGCTACGACAGCTACGTGCCCAACATCGAGCTGGCAGGCGGTGTGGTCGTGCGCGTGCCGCTCACGCCCGGCAGCTTCCGCCCTGATTTCGACAAGATCCAAGCGGCCATCACGCCCCGCACACGCGCCATCTTGATCAACTCGCCGCACAACCCCAGCGGCATGATCTGGTCACGCGAGGACATGCTGCGCCTGCAGGAGATCCTTGACCCCACCGAGGTGCTGCTGATCAGCGACGAAGTCTATGAACACATGGTCTACGCGCCCAACCAGCACTGGAGCGCCGCCAGCTTCGAGGGCCTGGCGGCCCGCGCCTTCATCGTCTCGAGCTTTGGCAAGACCTACCATGTGACCGGCTGGAAAGTCGGCACCGTGGCTGCGCCTGCCGTTCTCAGCGCCGAGTTCCGCAAAGTCCACCAGTTCAACGTGTTCACGGTCAACACCCCGGTGCAGCACGGCCTGGCGCGCTACATGGCCGACCCGGCACCGTATTTGGAGCTGCCCGCGTTTTACCAACGCAAGCGCGACCTGTTCCGCGCGGGGCTTGCCCAAACCAAGTTCAAATTGCTGCCTGGCGAAGGCACTTACTTCCAGTGCGTGGACATCTCGGGCTTGGACGTGCCTGAGAAAAACCTCAGCGAAGCCGAGTTCTGCCAATGGCTCACCACCGACATCGGCGTGGCCGCGATCCCCCTGTCGGCGTTTTACGGCAGCGGCTTTGACCAAAAAGTCATTCGCTTTTGCTTTGCCAAGAAAGACGAGACGCTGAACCTGGCGCTGGAGCGGCTGGCCAAACTCTGACATGCTGCTCGCTGCCGACCTCACCCCCGCGTTGCGCATCGAGCCTGCCGCCGAGGGGGATCGCGAAGTCTTGTACGCCCCCTTCAAAGCCGCTTTGCATGCCTATGTGGACTGGGCTTGGGGCTGGAACGAAGAGAAGGAGCGGTTCCACTTCTTTGAACGCCTGCCATTGAGTGGCCTGTGCAAACTGACTTTGCATGGGCAATGCATAGGGGGCTTTTGCCTCGACATGCCCGCTGGCCAAGACTGGCACCTGCGCACGTTTTTCCTGGCCCCCTCAGTTCAAAGGCAAGGCATCGGCACGGCTGTGTTGCTGCACCTGATCCGTCAAGCCACATCACAACAGCGCGGCATGACGCTGCATGTGATCCACATCAATCCGGCCAAACAACTCTATGAACGCTTGGGATTCCAAACCGTGCGGCAGGAAGAAAAAACCTTCCTGATGCGGTTGCCCGCCTGAAACGCCTCAGTCGTCTTCGGCGGCACTGATGTCCGGGAACAGCACCTCGGTAAAACCAAAATGCGTGAAGTCGCGCACCCGCAT
>CANBTZ010000099.1 GCA_947372495.1 Comamonadaceae bacterium
AAAGGGGTGCGTGGCTTTCGCATGGACGTGATCAACCTGATCTCCAAGCCCTGGCTGACCGACGGCTCCCTGCCCGACGCGCCTGTGGTGCACAACGGTTTTTTGCAACCCGCATTCGAAATGGTCAAACACGGCCCGCGCTTCATGGATTTCATGCGCGAGATGCGGCGCGAAGTGCTGGACCAGTACGACAGCATCACCGTGGGCGAAGCGCCTTGTGCCACCGTACAGGAAGCCCGCGACATCACCCACCCCGAGACCGGGGCCCTGGACATGGTGTTCCAGTTCGAGCACATGGACCTGGACAGCCAAAGAGGCAAAGGCAAATGGGCGCTCAAGGCCCTGCAACTGCCCGACCTCAAAGCCAGCCTGAGCCGCTGGCAAAGCGGCCTGCACGGCCAGGGCTGGAACAGCCTGTACTGGAACAACCACGACCAGCCGCGCATCGTCTCGCGCTTTGGCGATGACAGTCCTGCCTACCGCGAACGCTCAGCCAAGATGCTGGCCACCTGCCTGCATTTGATGCAAGGCACACCTTACGTGTACCAGGGTGAAGAGCTGGGCATGACCAATGTGGCCTGGCCCAGCATCGACCACTACCAGGACATTGAAACCCGCAACATGTACCGCGTCGCCACCCAGGAGCGCGGACAGCCTCCGGCGCGGGTGATGCGCAGCATCTTCGCCAAAGGCCGCGACAACGCCCGCACCCCCATGCAGTGGACGGCGCAGGCACAAGGCGGCTTCACCAGCGGCACACCCTGGCTGGCTGTGCACGAGAACCACATCCACATCAACGCCGATGCGGCGCTGGCCGACCCACAATCGGTATTCCACCATTACCGTGCACTGATCGCCTTGCGCAAGCAGCACCCGGTGCTGGCGCATGGCCGCTACGAGTTGCTGCTGCCCAGACACCCCCACCTGTTTGCCTACCTGCGCGACGACGGTCAGCAGCGTCTTTTGGTGTTGTGCAACTTCAGTGGGCAGTTCCAACGCCTGTCATTGGCGGACCTGCCCGACCTGAAAGGGGCCGAGCCGCTGATCGGCAATTTGCCTTTTGACGAGTGGCAGATGGCGTCCGACACCCTGGCCGCCTGGGAAGCCCGCGCTTACTGGCTGTCTGAAACATCCGACTGACCTCCCCCATTTTCTCTGTCACACCATGCCCCTCATTCACCGCCTGACCCTGGTCACTGCTTTGCTCTGCGCATGGCCTGTGTGGTCACAAACAACGGCCAAAGCGTCGGTGTATGAGGCCCGCGACAAAGACTGGCGCAATGGTGCCGTCGTTTACCAAATTCTGGTTGACCGCTATGCCCCCTCGGCCGACCTGGCCACAAAGAAACAGTTCTACCCCGCGCCCAAAGTCCTGCGCGAGTGGCACGAGGTGCCCCGCCCCGGCGTCGAGCTGGCCGATCAGAAGCTCAACAGCCAAGAGCTGGAGTTTTGGGGGGGCGACCTGCAAAGTGCACGCGCCAAGCTGGACCATGTGCAGCAACTGGGCGCCACAGTGGTCTACCTCAATCCGATCCACCTGGCCTGGACCAACCACAAATACGACGCACTCGACTTCAAGGCCATCTCGCCCGAATACGGTACCCGCGAAGACTTCAAACAATTTGCCCGCGAAGCGCATCAACGCGGCATGAAGGTGGTGCTCGACGGCGTTTTCAACCACATGGGTCGCAACAGCACGCCTTTCAAAGAAGCCATGGCCAAAGCCACCAGTCCTTGGCGTCCATGGTTTGCGATCGGCCCGCAATACAAAGGCGGCGCGCGCGTGTGGACCGGCTACCAGAACCTGCCCGAGTTGAACCTGGAACACCCCCCCGTGCGTCAGTACCTGTACGAAGCGCCCGATTCGGTGGTGCGCGGCTACCTGCGCGATGGGGCGGACGGCTGGCGCCTGGACACCGCCTACGAACTGGGCCTGCCCTACCTGCGCGACCTGACAAGCGCAGCGCACAAGGAAAAGAAAGAAGCCCTGGTGGTGGGTGAAATCGTCAACTACCCCGACCGGTGGCTGCGGGCCATGGACGGGGTGATGAACTTCACACTCAGGACCATCGTGCTGGGTCTGGCGCAAGGCGACATATCGCCCCAGACCGCAGCCCGCATGACCGAGCGGCTGGTGCAGGACGCCGGAGTCGAACCGATGCTCAAGTCTTGGACCGTGATCGACAACCACGACATCCCGCGCATCGCCACGCAACTGCCCGATCAGCGCCAGCGACGTTTCGTGCAAGCCCTGCAATTCACCCTGCCGGGTTCGCCCAATGTGTATTACGGCAGCGAAGTCGGCATGACGGGGGGCGGTGACCCGGAAAACCGAAATCCGATGCGGTGGGACTGGGTGCGGCAGAACCACCCTGAAATGGTCTGGATGAAACGCCTGATTGCCCTGCACCAGGGGCACCGCGCCTTGCGTGTGGGTGACTACCGCCGCATCGAAACCGAACGGCTCTTCGCTTTTGAGCGCCACACCGACCGTGCACTCGACACGCGCCTGGTCATCGCCAACCCCGGCAGCGCACCCGTGACCGAAAAGATCATGGTCGCCAATGCCGGCCTGATGGACGACACGCCGCTCGTGGACCTGCTGGGTGCCGAGCCGCATGCGCCCGTCACCACCATGGGGCCGGGGCTGATCACCGTCACGGTGCCTGCGCAAAGCGTCATGGTGCTGCAGCCGGTCGAACGCGAACTCGGCGGCTACAGCCGATACAAACGCGTGCGCTGACGCTGCTCAGTCCCCTCCCTCATGCTTTTTTTGTCAGGTTGTTGATCATGCTTTCGCTCACCGGCTCGGCTTCCACATCGGGTTCCCACGCACAAGTCGTTGGATTCGACGCACCACCCCACACCCCGCAATACCGTCCGGCTCTCCACTTCACTCCCGCTCAGGCGTGGATGAACGACCCCAACGGTCTGCTGTTCCACCAAGGCACCTGGCACCTGTTTTTTCAGTACCACCCGCATGGCATGACCTGGGGGCCCATGCACTGGGGCCATGCCACCAGCCAGGATTTGATGTACTGGCAAGAGCAAGAGATCGCGCTTGCGCCTGACGCACTGGGCATGATTTTTTCTGGCAGCGCGGTCATCGATGTGAACAACACCTCTGGCCTGGGCCAACCTGGCCAAACGCCTTGGGTGGCCATCTTCACCCACCACGATGGCGAGGCCGAGAAAGCCGGACGCATCGACCGCGAGCACCAGAGTCTGGCCTACAGCCTGGACGAAGGCCGCACCTGGCAAAAATACGCAGGCAACCCGGTGCTGCCCAACCCTGGCCTCAAGGACCTGCGTGACCCCAAGGTGTTCTGGCACGCGGCCACGGCGCGTTGGGTCATGAGCCTGGCCGCAGGAGACCGCATCGCTTTCTACGCGTCTCCCAACCTCAAAAATTGGACAAAGCTCAGTGAATTCGGACATGGGCTGGGCGCACACGGCGGCGTGTGGGAATGCCCCGACCTGATTCCCCTGATGCTGGAGGGCCAGCAGCATTGGGCCTTGTTGGTGAGCCTCAACCCGGGCGGCCCCAACGGCGGCTCAGCCACACAGTACTTTGTGGGCAACTTTGATGGCACGCATTTCACACCATATGACAAGCACACCCGCTGGCTGGACCACGGCCCCGACAACTACGCAGGCGTGACCTGGCACAACACCGCACCACGCACCGTGTTCATCGGCTGGATGAGCAACTGGCTCTATGGCAAAGATCTGCCCACATCGCCCTGGCGCAGCGCGATGACCTTGCCGCGCGAGTTGTCGCTGCAACGCGTGGGTGAGCAATTGCATCTGAGCACCCGCCCGGCGCAGGAAGTTGTGCAGCGGCTGGAAAACCAAGCAAGGACCGTGACTTCGATGACTTCAGACCAGCAGCTACCGGCTGACGCATTGCGCGAAACCGATGGTCGCTTCGCCATCGAGCTGAACGCCCCCAGCCTCCAGAACTTCACACTGACTTTGAGCAACGAGGCAGGCGACGCTCTGCACATCGGCTACGACACGGCCGGTAACAGCTACTGGATCGACCGCACAGAGGCGGGCCTGAGCAATTTCAACACCGAATTTGCCGCACGGCACACCGCACCCCGAATCTCGACCGCACCCGAGACGCAAGTGTCCCTGTTCTTTGACCGCAGCACGCTCGAACTGTTTGCCGACCGGGGCCTGACCAGCATGACCAGTCTGCACTTCCCCAGTCAGCCCTGGTCGAAGTTGCGCATCAAGGCGGCAAGGGCAATGCATGAAGGCACACTCGCACTGTGTCTTTTTCAACCCTGAGCCGTATGCCGATGGCGCGGCACTATGATGCGCACTCGCCCCAAGTGCCCTTCGCATGAACACCACTGAAATTTTCCTGATCGCGATGACGATCATCTTCACTGTGCCCTATCTGATCTGGCGGCTGGGGCGCACTGACCATGTCGCGCCGCTGGTGGTGGTGCAGATCATCACCGGCATCCTGCTGGGACCTGGCATTCTGGGGCGCCTTTTCCCAGACTATTACAGCTTCGTCTTCAACCCGAATGTGGTGCAGTCACTCAATGGTATTGCCTGGTGGGCGGTGATGCTGTTCGTGTTCATTGCCGGTATCGAGCTGGACCTGGGCAAAGCCTGGGCACACCGCCGCGAAAGCAGCATCACGGCGGGTCTGGCGCTGGGCATGCCGCTGTTGTTTGGCTGTGGTGCCGCAGCGCTCATGCTCACGCACAGCGGCTGGATCGGCCCGCAGGCTCTGACCTGGCAATTCGTGTTGGGCATCGGCATGGCCTGCGCCGTGACGGCCTTGCCGATCCTGATCTTGCTGATGGAGAAGATGACCATCTTGCGCCAGCCGCTGGGCCAGCGCATCCTGCGCTATGCCAGTCTGGACGACATCGCCATCTGGGGCGTGTTGGCCCTGATCCTGATGGACTGGGCACGGGTCGGCAAGCAGGTTTTCTTCCTGCTGGCATTCACCGTGCTGAGTCTGATGTTCAGAAAACTCATGGCCGCATTGGCTGAGCGCGATCGCTGGTATGTAAGTCTGTTCTGGTTGGCCCTGTGCGCTTTGGGTGCCGACTGGTCGGGGCTGCACTTCATGGTGGGGGCTTTCATGGCGGGGGCCGTCACCGATGCGCAGTGGTTCAACCAAGAGCGCATGGACATGCTGCGCCACCATGTGCTGCTGGTGATGATGCCGGTGTTCTTTTTGAGCACGGGGCTGCGCACCAACTGGGCGGTGGGCGGTGAAGCGGTATTTTTGGCCGCCGCCCTGCTGCTGCTGGCATCGGTCACTGGCAAGCTGGCAGGCATTCACTTGGCCGGAAAAATCTTGAAATGGCCTGCGGGTGAAGCCTCGGTCATTGGCTGGCTGCTGCAGACGAAAGCGCTGATCATGATCATTTTTGCCAACGTGCTGCTCGACAAGCAGGTCATCACGAACGAAGCTTTCACGGCTTTGTTGCTGATGGCCGTGGCCAGCACCATGCTCACCACACCCGTCGTGACGCCGAAACTGGCCCGCATGAAAGACTTGCTGACCCGCAGTGCCTGATCGGCCCTTCAGTGCCCCGCAGGGTGCTGTGCCCGCATACGGGCATGGGTTTTCCTGGCGTAAGGCATCCATCCTTGGGTGAGCCAGCGCCGCCACATCAAGAGGCCCCGAATCCACTCGTCGGCCGCATAGGCCACCCAAACGCCGGCCAGGCCCCAGCCCCAGTGCACACCCAGCAGCCAGCTGCCTCCGGCCAGCACCACCGCCATGGAGCCGGCTCCGGCATAAAAAGGGTAGCGTGAGTCACCTGTGGCGCGCAGCGCCCCGATCACAATCAAATTGAAGGTGCGGCCAGTTTCGAGCAGGATGGACAACCACAACAGTCGGCTGCCCTCTTGCAGGATGTGCGGGTCTTGCGTGAACAGGCGTAACAACCACGGCCCGGCCAAAGCCATCACGCAAGCGACCAACACAGTCACCCCCAATCCGATTTTTTGCGCCTTGCGCACCAGGTCGTGCGCCTGCCGCAACTGGCGCGCCCCAATCAAATGCCCGACCACCATTTCAACCGTGATGCCGATGGCCAGGCCGCTGATGAGGATCCACATGTTGAACTGGAGCACATAGGTCTGCGTGGCCAGCGCCTGTGTGCCCAGCACGCCAACCGCAGCCACGCTGACCATGAAGGCCACCTCCCAAGCCAGGTTTTCAGCGGCGCCCGGCAAGCCGATGTGCAGCACGGGCAGCAGTTGGGCACGGCGCACAAGCCACCAGTCCACCCACGCGGGGCGCAGACCCAAGCGCAAGCGCCACAACCACAAATGCAGCGCCATACCCACAACACGGCTCACGATGACCGCCAGCGCAAAGCCGGGCAAACCCCAGCCCGACCAATCGCCCCAGCCGTGCATCAGCGGCCAGGCCAACGCCAGGTGTGTGAGGTGCATGACCACCATGACCAGCAATGTGTCGCGGTTGCGCAGGTGCGCGCGCATGACCCCGGCCATGCAGGCATTCCAGGCGTCCAGCAACAAAGCCAGCGCCAAGCACTGCAAAAACGGCGCAGCCAGCACCAGCACATCGTGCGGGGCGTTGAGCAGTTTCAGCAAAGGCATGGCGCCCACAGCGGCCAGCAAGGCCGCCAGCCCGCCCATCCAGGTGCCAGAGGCCAATGCAGCGCGGGCCACGCGATCGGCCTCAGCGCGGTGCCCTGCGCCCAGGTTTTGCGTGATGACCACACTGACACCCGCTCCCACCAGCCGAAAAATCATGAACAACAGACCAAACAGGTGATTGGCCAGCGCAAAGCCGCCGCCTGCCGCATCCGAAATGCGCGACGCCAGCGTGGTGCCCACCAGGCCCACCAGCATGCCCAGCGACAGCTCGATGAACAGCGGCAGCACCAGTGCGCGGATGTCCGCGGCCTTGAACGAGCGTGGCGCACTCACCGCGCCACCCCGCCTGCGCCCCAGTGGCCCGTGTGGCGAATGCGTCCTGACAAAAACAACATGCAATCCTTGTGAGTCGGCCCACCCGAAGGGTGGTAGCAATACTACAGAGCCAAGAGGTATTGAGCCTAGAATGGCGCAAGGATCATCCTGCGCTCCGAAATTGTCCTATGTTTTGTCTGCCATACGCACAGCTAGACCGGTTCATTCCAGTTACAGGCCACTTGACAAGGGGCTAGGGCCTGCGTAATTGAATTACAGCCACAGCCTGCACCTCACTCCACTGTCCGCCATGATCACCCCAGAGTCCCCTCGCCTGATTGCCGACATCGGCGGCTTGTACGCGCGCTTTGCCATTGAGTTCGAACGCGGCCAGTTCACACACCAGGCCTCGCTGCGCTGCGCAGACCACGCGAGCATGGAGCAAGCCATCCGCGCCTACTTGGACTCGGTGGCACCGCTCAAGGTGGCCCACGCGGCCATCGCGGTAGCCAACCCGGTCGAAGGCGACCAAGTGCGCATGACCAACTACCACTGGCAGTTTTCGATCGAAGAAACCCGCCAGTCACTGGGTCTGGACACGCTGGTGGTGGTCAACGATTTCACCGCGCTGGCCATGGCATTGCCCAAAATCAGTCCCAGCGATGCGCGCCAGGTGGGCAGCGGCCAGGCGGTCAGCAACAGCGTGATCGGCTTGTTGGGTTCTGGAACTGGCTTGGGGGTGTCTGGCCTCATTCCAGCGGGCGACAGCTGGATCTCGCTGGGCTCTGAAGGCGGCCACACGAGTTTTTCGCCCCGTGATGCGCGCGAGATACGGGTGCTCGAGCACGCTTGGAAACAGTTTGACCACGTGTCATTTGAGCGTCTGCTGTCAGGCTCGGGCCTGGAGCTGATCCACCAAGCACTGACGTCGGCCAAGCCCATCTCGGGCGAACCGCTCAGCGCCCCCGAAATCACGCGACGGGCTCTCGAGCTGAAAGATACCGAATGCCTGGCCACACTCGATGTCTTTTGCAACATGCTCGGCACGGCTGCCAGTAACCTGGCTGTGACGCTGGGCGCTTTGGGCGGCATTTACATCGGTGGCAGTATTGTGCCCCGGCTTGGTGAGTTCTTTGACCGCTCAGGTTTTCGCCAACGCTTTGAGGACAAAGGGCGATTTAGCCAATATGTCGAGCACATCCCGACTTATGTGATCACCGCCGAAAACCCGACCTTTCTTGGTGTTTCGGCCATTCTCGAAGCGCAGCTGCGCACGCTGCAAAACTCCGCTGGCTCGGCCATCTTGTCGCAGATCCGGCGCCTGCGCCCTCAGCTCTCGCCTGCCGAACAGCGCGTGGCCGATTTGGTGCTGGCCCAACCCCGCTCGGTATTGAACGATCCGATCCACGACATCGCACTGGCCGCAGAAGTGAGCCAGCCCACCGTGATCCGTTTTTGCCGTTCCGTGGGTTGTAAGGGCTTGTCCGACTTCAAACTCCGCCTGGCTTCAGGCTTGAGTGTCTCCGTGCCCATCACGCACACCCAAGTCACCCTCGACGATTCGATGCTGGAACTGGGTGCCAAAGTGCTGGGCAACACCGCCAATGCTGTGCTGCAACTGCGCAACGAACTGCAACGTGAATCGATTGACAAGGCCATCGACCTGCTGGCAGAAGCCAAACGTGTGGAGATTTTTGCTGTCGGCAATTACGCTGCTGTCGCGCAAGACGCGCAAATGAAATTGCTGCGCCTGGGTGTGCCTTGCGGTGCCCACACCACCCCGCATCTGCAGCAACTCACCGCCGATGTGATGAACAGCGACTCGCTGGCCATCTTCATCAGCAGCGGTGGTAACTTACCCGAGTTGCTGGAACTGCAGCAAAAGGTCAGCGAGCGTGGCGCGAAGGTGCTGGCCATCACCGCCAACCAGTCCTTGCTGGCCAAGCGCGCTGACGCCGCGTTGGTGGCCGAACACAACGAGCACGCCGCCACCCATCTGCCCATGGTCAGCCGTGTGTTGCACCTCTTGCTGGTGGACATTCTGGTCGTTGGCTTGGAAATGCGCCGAGTGGTTGGAAAAGGGACTGAAGCTCCACGCGGGAACGCCTCAACAGGTTCTACATCCCCGGGGGTTCGGATCGCCTCGCCACTCCGGCCTGCCATCTCGCACAGCCAGTGAACCCATAAGATGGGCCCAGTGCATGCGGGATTACCCTCATGTAGTTTTCTTTCTTGTAGCTATGATTTTTTTGTAATCGAATTACAATCCTCGCAGCCTTGTAGGGCCGATTCAAGAGGAGAAATCAAACAATGCAAGACTACGCCAGCCGGCAAAGAAAGCCGACCAAGCACCTGGTGGGTCTGGGGCTGGTGGTGGTGCTGCACCTGTTGTTGCTGTGGGCGATCAACTCGGGCCTGGCCCGCTCGTTCGTCAAAAAGCTCAAAGGTCCGGT
>CANBTZ010000100.1 GCA_947372495.1 Comamonadaceae bacterium
TCAACGGGCACCATGAAGTTGTGCCAGTCCAGCTGCAGGCCGTGCCCTGCGTAATACAGCATGCCCACGGCTTGCTTGCTTTTGAGAAGTCCTTGCATCTGGGCGATCGCTTTGCTCATCTGCTCTTTGCTGCCATCGACCACCTCCACAACGGTGAAACCCAACTTGCGCAGCACAGTGGCCATCGACTTGGCGTCGTTGGTGGCGTTGGCCAGCGCGGGCACGTTCTTGTAGGCGGCATTGCCGATGACCAAAGCCACGCGGATGTCCAATGGCGCTTCAGCGCTGGTGCTGTAGGACAGGAACAGGCCACCCAGTGCGAGCAAGGCGATGGCGTGTTTAACCTTCTTTTGCAGGCGGCTGGGGAGGTGCATATTTGTCAAAACCTAAAAATAAAACAATCGTTGATCAGTTTAACAATTTGTAAATAAATGGCTGCATCAGGCCATCGGCTCTGGCAGTCGATCCAGAGAAGCGGTTTGGGCGCTTGACTGTTCAGAGAGTAATGGCTTGCCCTGATGGAGGAAAGGCCTGATGACAGCCTGCCCAAACCCGTTTAAACTGATCAGTCACAAATTAGATTTCAACGTCCAAATGATCAACCGATTGGTAAAAACCCTGTTTCTGGCCCTTTGGCTGGGAGGCTTGTCATTGGCGGGCGCACAGGCCCAGACGCCCGCCGCTGCAGCCGCGTGCCCGGCACTGCTCAACCACACGATGCCTCGATTGCAAGACGAAAAGCCCCAGTCGCTGTGCCAGTACACAGGCAAGGTGCTGCTGGTGGTCAACACGGCCAGTTACTGCGGCTTCACCCCGCAATACAAGGGGCTGGAGGCGCTGTACGCCAAATACAAGGACCAGGGCTTGGTCGTGTTGGGTTTCCCCTCCAACGATTTCGCGCAAGAGAAGTCCAACAACAAAGACATCGCCGACTTCTGTGAGAACACATTCGGTGTGAAGTTCCCGATGTTTGCCGCCTCCAGTGTCAAGGGCGATCAGGCCAACCCGCTGTTCAAGCAACTCGCCGCGCAAGGCGCGACCGCACCGCGCTGGAACTTTTACAAATACCTGATCGGGCGCGATGGCAAGCTGGTGGACAACTACAGCAGCATGACCGCCCCCGACAGCAAGGGCCTGGTCAGCGCGATTGAAAAAAGCTTGGGCGCCAAACCATGAGCCGCATGAAGCTGGCCATCGTCGGCTCGGGCATTTCGGGCCTGGCTGTGGCGCACACGCTCAAGGGGCAAGCCGACATCACCGTCTTTGAAGCCGGGGACTACTTTGGCGGCCACACCCACACGGTAGATGTGACGCTGCCCACGCCGCAAGGCCTGGTCACGCACGGGGTGGACACGGGCTTTTTGGTGTTCAACGAGCGCACCTACCCGAACCTGATCCAGCTCTTTGCCGACTTGCAGGTCGAGACCACGGCGTCCGACATGTCGTTTTCGGTCAAGGTGCCGGGGGCCATGGGTGGCCGCACGCTGGAGTGGAGCGGCACCGACCTGAGCACCGTGTTCGCGCAGCGCCGCAACCTGATCAACCCACGCTTTTGGCGCATGCTGGCCGATGTGCTGCGCTTCAACGCGCTGTGCACCCGCATCGCTCAAGAGCAGCGCGAAGCCGCTTTGCAGCAGCCGCTCAGTGATTTCTTGCGCACGCACAAGTTCAGTGATGAATTTCGCGATTGGTATTTCTTGCCCATGATGGGCTGCATCTGGAGCTGCCCGACCGACCAGATGCTGCAGTTCCCTGTGGCGACCATGATCCGCTTTTGCCACAACCATGGGCTGATCCAGGTGACGAACCGCCCGCAGTGGTTCAGTGTGTTGGGCGGCGCGCGCAACTATGTGAACAAGATCCTGGCCCATGTGCCCGACAAGCGCCTGAACACCCCCGTGCGTTTGATCGAACGCGACGCCGAGGGCGTTCGCATCATCACCGACGGCCATGCCGAGCGCTTTGACCAAGTGGTGATCGCCACCCACACCGACCAAGCCCTGGCCATGCTGCGCGAGCCCAGCGCCAACGAGTCGCAAGTGCTGGGTGCGATCCGCTACCAAGCCAATCGCGCCGTGCTGCACACCGATGCCTCGGTGCTGCCCGCCAACCCCAAGACCTGGGCCGCCTGGAACTACGAGCGCGCGGCCAGCAAGGACCGCGAATCTTCGCGCGTGTGCCTGCACTACCTGCTCAACCGCCTGCAGCGCATCCCATTCACGCAGCCCGTGGTGGTGTCGCTCAACCCGGTGCAAGACATCGACCCGGCCACCGTCGTGGGCTCATACGACTACGCGCACCCGGTGTTTGATCTGCCCGCCATCGAAGCGCAGCAGCGCCTGCCTTTGCTGCAGGGCCAGCAGCACACTTGGTTTGCCGGGGCCTGGGCGGGCTATGGCTTCCATGAAGATGGGCTCAAGTCTGGCCTGAATGTGGGCCGCGCCTTGTTGCAGCGCATCCAGGCGGGCCAGCCTGCATGAGCACCGCAGGCGCGCTGATCGGTTGGGGCCTGGTGCGCCATGTGCGCCTGCGCCCAGCGCGCCACGCGTTCGCTTACCCCACCGCATTTTTGATGCTGCCCATGCGACGCTTGCGGGCCGAAGGCCAGCAGGCCGATCTGGCTGTCAACCGCCGCGCCTGGTGGGCTTTTCACGACCGCGACCATGGCGATGGGCGTGGCCCCGAGCAAGGCGGCGCGCTGGCCTGGCTGCAAGGCTTGCTGCAGTCCGAAGGCATCTCTGACGCCACGGGCGAGGTTTGGCTGCAAACCTTCCCGCGCATCCTGGGCCATGCCTTCAAGCCTGTGAGCTTTTGGTACGCGCACCGCAGTGATGGCTCGCTGGCTGCCATCGTGGCCGAGGTCAACAACACCTTTGGCGAGCGGCATTGTTATTTGCTGCCTTCGCCCCATTACGGCCAGACCTTGAGCGCAGACAAGGTGTTCCATGTGTCGCCGTTTTGCGATGTGCAAGGGCACTACCGCTTTCGCTTCATGCGTGCCACCCATGCAGGCCACGACCGCATCGTCGCGCGAGTGGAGCACGCTGACGCGCATGGCCCCCTGATCGACACCAGCTGGAGCGGCCAGCTCGAACCCGCCAGCGCTGCGGCGCTGCGCCGCGTGATGTGGCGTTTTCCACTTTTGACCTTGGGCGTGGTGCTGCGCATCCATTGGCATGCTCTGTTGCTGTGGCACAAAAAAGTGCCGTTTTGGCGCAAGCCCACCCCCCCTGCCCAATTTGTGACTCGATGAATTTTTGGATGGAGTTTTGAGAATGACCACCACCTTGAACACCGCCTCTGCGGCGCAACAAAAGCACGGCATGCCCCGTGCGGCCAAGCGTGTGCTGGCTTTGGTGCAGCGCTTGCGCGTGGGCACGCTGCATGTGCACGGCCCTGACGGCTATGCGCAGGTGTTTGGCACCCACCAAGCACCGTTTGCCACCATCCACATTCACCGTTGGGACATGTGCGCTGAGGTGATCAAGTCCGGAGACATCGGCTTTGCCGAGGGCTACATGGCGGGCGACTGGACCACGCCAGCGCTGGCCAATCTGATGCGCCTGTTGATTGCCAACCGCCGTGAGATCGAAGGCGCGATCTACGGCCACTGGCTGGGGCGTTTGGCCTACCGCGTCAAGCATTTGCTCAATCGCAACACGCGCACCAACAGCCGCAAGAACATCCACGCGCACTACGACCTGGGCAATGCGTTTTACGAGTTGTGGCTCGACAAGACCATGAACTACTCTTCGGCCTGGTTCGAGGGCGACCACACCCGTGACATGGCCGAGGCCCAAAAGGCCAAGGTGCGCCGCGCCTTGCGCATGGCGCAGGTCAAGCCCGGTGACCGTGTGCTGGAGATCGGTTGCGGTTGGGGGGCACTGGCCGAGGCGGCCACCACCGAGTTCGGTGCGCACATCACAGGCGTGACCTTGTCGACCGAGCAGCTGGCTTTTGCCAATGCACGCATGGATTGGAACGGCGTCAAGGCCCAGGCCGATTTGCGTTTGCAAGATTACCGCGACATCCAGGATGCCTCGTTCGATGCGGTCTGCTCGATTGAAATGATCGAAGCCGTCGGCCAGGAATACTGGCCCACCTACTTCCAGACGGTCAGTCGTGTGCTCAAGCCCGGTGGGCGTGCTTGCATTCAGAGCATCGTGATCGACGACGCTTTGTTTGACCGCTATGTGCACTCGACCGATTTCATCCAGCAGTACATTTTTCCGGGCGGCTGCCTGCCCAGCCCGAGCGAATTCAAAAAGCAAGCCGAGTCCGCAGGCTTGCAGGTGGTCGACAGCTTTGCTTTCGGGCCGGACTATGCCGAAACGCTGCGCCGCTGGCGCGCCAGCTTCATGGCCAGCTTGAACGAAGTGAAGATGCTGAACTTCGACGACCGCTTCGTTCGGCTGTGGGAGTTTTATCTGGCGTACTGCGAAGCGGCTTTTGACGAAGCCAACACCGACGTGATCCAATTCACGCTGCTCAAGCCCCACTGAGTCACTGCCATGCGGAGTGCACGCATTGCCGTTGGCCTGGCCTGCGCGCTTGTGGCGCTGCTCGCCCATGCGCAAGACGCACGCCCCGAGCTGTCGGGTGTGCCCGGCGTGCAACCGCAGACGGTCAACCGCTTTGCGGTGTGGGGCTTTGACGTGTACGACGCCCGTTTGTGGACGCCGCCTGATTTTGAAGTGCAGCACTACCCGCGCCACACCTTTGCGCTGGAGTTACAGTACCTGCGCAAGCTGCAAGGGCAGGCGATTGCCGAGCGGTCCATGGACGAGATGCGCCGCATCGGTCAACTCAGTCAGGCCAAGACGCAAGAGTGGTTGCAGGCCATGCGCCAGGTGTTTCCCGATGTGGCGCAGGGCGACCGCATCACAGGCGTTCACCTGCCGGGCCAAGGGGCCGAATTTTGGGTGAATGGCCGACGCGCAGGGCAGGTGGCTGACCCGCAATTTGCGCGCTTGTTTTTTGGCATCTGGCTCGACGAGCGCAGCTCCGAGCCGCAGCTGCGCACGCGCTTGATCAAAGGCCTCAAGCCATGAGTGGCCAGCCGCGTTTGGCAAGCAGTGCCCGCTATGGCTTGCTCGGCCTGCCGCTGGCATTTGTGGCTTTGCCTGTGTATGTCCATTTGCCCAACCTGTATGCGCAGCAGCATGGTGTCTCTTTGGCCGCTTTGGGTGCGGTGCTGCTGGCCAGCCGATCGGCCGACGCTTTGATCGACCCGTGGCTGGGGCGCATGGGCGATGCCCTTTACCGCCGCTCGTGGCTGGCGGTGTGGTGGTGTGCCGCTTTGCTGGCGCTGGGTGTGGCGTGCGGCTTTGTTGGTTTGTTTTTTCCGCCTGCCCTCGCGCCCGCGCCCTTGCTGGTGTGGGTGGCGGCCGGGCTCACGCTCAGCCATGTGAGTTACAGCGGCTTGACGATATTGCACCAGGCCTGGGCCGCGCGCCAAGGCGGCGGCGCACAGGCCCAAAGCCGTTGGGTGGCCTGGCGCGAAGGCTGGGGGCTGGTGGGCGTGCTGTTGGCATCGGCCTTGCCCAGCTTGCTCGGTTGGCCCACCACGACGCTGGTCTTGGTGTTGGCACTGCTGCTGGGATTGTGGGCTTGGCGGCAAGCGCAGCGCCAGGTGCCGCAGGTCAGCGCTGTGACCCCGTTCACAACAGCCCAAACCACAGACCTGTGGCGTCCTTGGCGCACCGCTGGTTTCGCGCGTTTGGTGGCGGTGTTTTTGGTCAATGGCTTGGCCAGTGCATTGCCTGCCACGCTGGTGCTCTTTTTTGTGCAAGACGGCGTGCAAGCGCCCGCCGCCATGCAGCCCTTGTTTCTGGGCTTGTACTTCGCGGCCGGGGCGCTGTCGTTTCCGGTCTGGTTGCGCTTGATCGACCACCTGGGTTTGATGCGCAGTTGGTGCCTGGGCATGGCTTTGTCGGTCTTGGCCTTTGCAGGCGTGCTCACCTTGGGGCCGGGCGACAGCGCTGAATTTTTGGTCATTTGCGTCGCGTCTGGATTGGCCTTGGGCGCAGACTTGACCGTGCCCGGCGCATTGCTCAACCAGTTGATTGACCACAGCGGTGAGCGTGGCCGCACAGACGGCGCGTTCATGGGCTGGTGGAATCTGGTCACCAAATTGAATCTGGCGCTGGCCGCGGGCTTGGCGCTGCCTTTGCTGGCCCTGGGCGGTTATGCCCCCGGCCAACGCGAGCCAGGTGCGCTGCTGACCTTGAGCTTGGCCTATGGCTTGTTGCCCTGCTTGCTCAAACTGCTGGCCATGGCCGGACTTTATTTTGGCCTGATGCGCCAGTCATCTGGCGCATTTGGCATCACCGATCCCTCACGGAGCTTGACCCCATGAACACCTCTTTGTCCCGTCGCCGCGCCCTTGGCCGTGTGGCCCTTTTGGCGGCCCCTGCGGCCTTGCTCGCTTGTGCTGGCTCGCCCGTGCGGGATGTGTCGCAAGACAAACCCGCACTGGACTTGCGCACGTACTTCAACGGCACGGTGGACGCCTGGGGCATCTTCACCGACCGCAGCGGCGAGGTGGTCAAACGCTTCACGGTGGTCATGGACTGCCGCTGGCAGGGCGACGAAGGTGTGCTGGACGAAGCCTTCACCTATTCGGATGGCACCACGCAGCGCCGCATCTGGCGACTCAAAGCGGGGGCCGATGGCCGCTACACAGGCCGCGCCGACGACGTGGTGGGCGAGGCCACCGGTCAGGTGCACGGCAACACATTCACATGGGCTTACACCTTGGCCTTGCCGGTCGACGGGCGTGTCTGGAACGTCGAGTTTGACGACCGCATGTACCTGATGGACGACCGCGTGATGCTCAACAAAGCCGTCATGAGCAAGTGGGGCATTCGCTTGGGCGAGGTCACCTTGTCGTTCAGCCGCAGAACCCCGGTGCAAGGCAAGCCATGAACGATTGGATCGAGCCCCGTGGCGCTTTGCCTCAAGGTGCGCACAAGCAAGCGGTGCTGCCGCAATCGAGCACCCCGCCAAGGCACTGGTACCAACTCAACACACCGATGCTGGACTGGACCGGGCGGCGTGTGTGGCTGGTGGGCGCTTCAACCGGCATTGGCTTGGCCTGCGCACAAGCGTTGCGCGCTGCAGGTGCACAGGTGGTCATTTCGGCGCGCCACGCCCAAATGGTGCAATCCTGGGCGGTGCGAGACCCTGGCGTGCAGTGGTTCCCGCTGGACGTGACCCGCGCGGGCGACGTGCAAGCGGTGGCCCGCGAAATTTTGGCCAGTGGCCCATTGGACTTGGTCGTGTATTGCGCGGGTTACTACAAAGCCCAGCGCGCCACAGCGCTCGACCTGGACCAGCTGCTGCAACACAACGAGGTCAACTACCAAGGCGCTTTGCAGGTGCTGAACGCGGTGTTGCCCGGCATGCTGGCGCAGCAGCAGGGCCACATCAGCCTGATCAGCAGTGTGGCGGGTTGGGGTGGCTTGCCCAATGGTTTGGCTTACGGCCCAACCAAAGCCGCCATGACCAACCTGGCCGAGACCTTGTATGTCGATTTGCAAGACCAAGGCATCGGCGTCAGCGTGGTGCACCCGGGCTTTGTGGCCACGCCGCTCACCGCCCAAAACGAGTTTGAGATGCCTGCCATCATCACCCCGGCCAAGGCCGCGCAAGAGATGATGCAGGGTTGGGCGCGGGGGCAGTTCGACATCCACTTTCCGCGCCGCTTCACGCTGTGGCTCAAGCTGCTCAAACTCTTGCCGTACCGGCTTTACTTTCCGCTGGTGCGCCGATTCACTGGCCTGTGATTTGAACCCTGAACGCCCGACCATGAACGCCCGAGACACCACCGCCCGCATTGCCACGTATTTTGAGCAGCTCACGCCAGAAAGCGTGCAGCAGTTGTCGCAGTTCTATGCTGCAGACGCCCGCTTCAAGGACCCGTTCAACGACGTGGTGGGTTTGCCCGAGATCCACCGCATTTTTCGGCACATGTACGTGGCGCTCGACCAGCCGCACTTCGTGGTCACCCACCAACTGGTCGATGGTGACCAGGCCTTTTTGGTTTGGGAGTTCCGTTTTCGCTTCAAACGTTTTGACACCCAGACTTGGCAAACCGTGCGCGGTGGCTCGCATTTGCAGCTCAACGCCGATGGCCTGATCACGCTGCACCGCGATTACTGGGACGCCGCCGAAGAGCTTTATGAAAAGCTCCCAGTGCTGGGCGGCTTCATGCGCTGGCTCAAAAAACGCGCGAACCAATGATCGCGCGGTGGGCTGCGCAGTGCGCCTCCCAGGCAGGTGGTGCGTGCGTCTCAGCGGCTGTACGCCAGGCCCGAGGCCACGCCGCCAAACAGATCGCCTTCGAGCATCGGCACACCCTTGAACGCGGCTTGCAACACTTGCTGAAACGGCCGCAACGCGGATGAGCCACCCGTGAGGTAGATGCCGCTCAGCTCGGACGCTTGGAGCCCGGCTTTTTGCACACATTCTTGGGCACTGATGACTGTGCGCTGCAGCAACTCGGCCAGGTGCGCGTGCATGTCGGCCACGCCCATGGGGGCGCTCAGCTGCGCATGCAGCACCGACAGGTCCACCACGGTGTCGCTGCTCTCTTGAGAGCAGCGGATTTTGGCCTGCTCCACTTCGTGCGCGATGTGGTGCCCCAGCCGCTCGTGCAGCACCTGCATCAGCCGCGCATGCAGCGCCAGGTCACTGTAGTTGCTGCGCAGGCCTTGTGCCTGGCTGATGGCCTTGGGCAGGTACTGCCAGTGGATCAGGTGCCACGTTGCGAGATCAAAGAAGACGCGACTGGGCACCTCACGGCCCTCAGGGCCGAAGTGGCGAAACCCGAGCAAGGGCATGACTTGTTCCAGGTTCAGTCGCCGGTCAAAGTCGGTGCCACCGATGTGCACCCCCGAGGTGGCCAACACGTCGTCGGTGCGGTCTGTCCGGTGCATGCGCTCTGGCCCGAGCCGCACCACCGTGAAGTCGGACGTGCCTCCGCCAATGTCCACCACCAACACGGTGCTTTCGCGGCTCAGGCGCCGTTCGTAGTCGAGCGCAGCGGCAATCGGTTCGAGCTGAAACGACACCTCTGCAAAACCCACCGACTGCGCCGCTTGCAAAAGCGACTGCTGCGCCAGCGTGTCGCGTGCGGCGTCGTCATCGACAAAGTGAACTGGGCGACCCATCACCACGCGCTGCGGCGTGGCCCCCAGTGCCTGTGCTGCCCGGTCACGCAGCGCGGCCAAAAAGGTGGCAATGATGTCTTGAAAGCTGATGGCTTGGTGGTTGACCTGGGTGGTCTCCATCAGCAGTGGGCTGCCCAGCAGGCTTTTGAGCGAGCGCATCAAGCGCCCTTCGGTGCCTTCGAGGTACTG